>VGSF01000032.1 GCA_016875165.1 Deltaproteobacteria bacterium | reverse complement strand
ATTTTGAGTGTCTCACTTTTCGAGAAAAAGCCCATTTTATCGGCACTCGTACCACCAAAATGCACAAAACTGATCACCATGCCAGACAACCAATTGACTTTATTCGATTATTAATTGGACACCCGTGATAATTATCTGAGTTTATCCGTGAAAATCTGTGTCCAAATTAATTTAAAGTTTTACCGGGACATTCTATTATCCCAGACTTTGACCATTTTGCCGCCTTGCACCTGATAGACTGGAACGACCATGCTGGGGCGGTGGTCATCAGCCGTGAAGGTGACGGGCGGAATCAATCCGCCGGGGGTAAAGTCTTTCAGGGTTTCAAAGGCCGCTTTGAGGTTCGGGCCGGTTAATTTTTTGTTGGCGTCCAGGGTGATTTTGACCACCTCGGCCACCAGCAAGGCCTGGGCCCAGCCGCGGATGTAGTCCGTGTTTAACTTGTCGAAGTACGTCGAAGCCATGATCTGCTTCATGGCCGGGGTGTCCACGGCCCCGTAGGGGGTGCCACCATACATGGAATAGTGCCCTTCGGCATCAGGTCCGGCGTTCCTGATGAAAGCTTCGGTGGCCGCGTAGATATTGCCGATGGCCTTGGTCGGGAAGCCCTGTTTCTTTAAGTCTTTGGCCAGGACGGTCATGGCTGAAGTGGTGTTTCCCATCCAGATGTAATCAGCCCCGGCTTCTTTGAATTTCAGGATAGGCTGGACTACGTCCGTCGGGGCGTAGCCGGAATGCTCATCAGCCACGATGGGCACGCCCAGTTTTTTGGCTTCATCCTTGATATCGGCTATGGGAGCCAGGCCGAACCCGCCGTTGTTGTAAAGAAGCGCCAGCTTGCCCCCCTGCTTTTTCACGAATTGCACGGCGCTGCGGCCGGCATCGTTGTAAGTTGAATTGGTGGTGAAATAGTAGGGGGCATTCTTGGCATCGGAGAACTCTTTGGCATAGGAGAGGGGCATATAGATGGTCTGGGTCCGCGTGGAAAAGGGGATAATGGCCATGCTGTCCGGGGTTCCAAAACCATGGACCAAAGGAACTTTTTCGGTCTCGACCAGTCGCTTGAAGGCGGCAACAGTTTTAGGGATGTCGTAGGAGCAATCAATCTCAATGAGTTTGATTTTCTGGCCCTTGATGCCGCCCATGGAGTTGATCCATGCATAGGCGTGTAGAACTCCATCCGTGTGGGGAATGCTCGAATCCGAAGTGGGGCCAGTGCGGTTGGAGATGGCTCCCAGGATGATGTCAGCCTGGGCAGGGGAGCCAAAAATTAGCAGAACCGCTGCCGCAACCAGGGTGAAAATGAGTTTTGTTTTCATACTTCCTCCTTTTAGGGTTTTAAGGGCTGGGAACATTGCCCAGACCTTTTGTTGAGCTTGGCGCTTTTGCCCTCAAAATCTCCGGGAGCATGATGCCAGCAAGGCGCTTAAAGCTGTTTTCATTCCGGGGGGACCACAAAGCAAAGGAGTCACCCGCTCCCGGGGTACCCGAATCAACCATGACGATAAATTCTGGCCACAACCCATCCCAACATTCGCTGCCAGGTTCGAGCTAAGCCATGGGGTTCGTAAATCAGAAATACCACGATGATTAGCCCGAAGACTCCCAGGCGAGTGGGCGCCAGGTCGCCAGCGCTATCTGAGATCAAGGAAACAATGGTGTCCAGCCATTCCGGGATGATTATAATGAACATGGCTCCCAGAATCGATCCGGAAACCCGCCCCAGACCTCCGATAATAACCAGGGCCAGAAGCTGGATGGAAACACCCAGGTTGAAGGCCTGGATGGCCACAAACTCGAGATATTGACCGAAGAGCGCGCCGGCCACTCCGGCGTAGAAGGTGGCCAGGCCAAAGGCAGCTATCTTGGTCCGAAAAACATTGATGCCCATCATTTCCGCGGCAACCGGATGGTCGCGAACTGCGGCTAAAGCCCGGCCGAGCCGGGAACGCAGGATATTTAAATTGGCGATGGCCCCGAGCACCGTCAGGAATAACACCAGCAAGTAGAAATGATGGCTACTATGAAAGTTGAGGCCAAGGATCACCGGGCGATTGGCAAAACGGCCGTCCTGACCGCCGGTCAACCAGCGCGACTCTTCAAAAACCCAGTAGAGAATAATCTGGGCGGCAAAGCTGGCCATGGCCAGATAGACGCCTTTGAGGCGCAGGGAAGGGAGCCCAAAGAGCAGCCCAGTCGCTGCCGTGATCAAGCCGGAGAGGAGGATCGCCGGCAATGCCGGCATACCGACATTCTGGATCAGATAAGCCGATGAAAAGGCGCCTACGCCCATGAAGGCCGCATGGGCCACGGAAATCAATCCGGTGTTTCCCACAAGCAGATTGAGGCCCATGGCCGCCAGGGAAAAGATGGTGATCTGGGTCAATAGAGTAAGATGGTAAGGGTTGAGGAACTGGGAAACGACCGCCAGCGCTCCCACAAGAGCTAAGGCGCCCAGGCTCTCAATCCGGGTTGAAAAAAGAGGGGAAACAAATTTATTTTCCATATTGGCCATGAATTGCTTTAAACCCTTTCGATGTCCTTGGTGCCAAAAAGGCCAGTGGGACGGACCCACAGGATGGCGACAAGAATGATGAACGGCGCTACCGGGCCCAACCCTCCGAGTCCCGTAAGGTCTTTAAGGAAACCCGCGCCGAGGTTCTCCAGCACGCCGATGACTACCCCGCTGATCGTGGCCCCCACGATGCTGTCCAGACCACCAAGGATGACTGCCGGGAATACTTTTACGCCGTAAAAACTTAATTCAGGAGTCAGGCCGGCGATACTCCCGGTCAATACCCCCCCCACACCAGAAACAATCGCGGAGATGATCCAGGCCAGGGCGAATATTCTGGTTAAGGGCACCCCCATGCTCTCAGCGGCCTTGCGGGAGCTGGCGGTTGCCCGCATCACCAGGCCGATCCGGGTAAATTTGAAAAAAATGCCAAACAACGCCATAAAAATTACAGAAAGCAAGAAAGACCAGATATAAACCTGGCCCACCTTAATGACTCCGAAATCTATCCCTTTTCTGGGGAAAACATCGGGGAAGGGCAGGCTGGTTGCTCCCCAGATCTGGATCACGACCATGCGCAGAATAATACCGATGCCGATAGTGACCATAATGATCGAAATGATGGGTGCGCCGAGCATCCGCCGCAGCACTAACCGCTCAATGAGGAGGGCCAGGATAATCATGAAAATCATGGTCATCAAGAAGGCCGGGATGAAGGGCATTCGTGTACGGACAATGGTTTCCATACAGAAATAAGCGCCGATCATGAGTAGTTCACCCTGGGCAAAGTTGACCACTTCCGTCGCTTTGTAAATCAACACAAACCCCAGGGCCACCATGGAATAGATGCTGCCGACCACGATGCCATTTATTAAAAGACCGAGAAAATATTCCATCCTCTACCCGCTTGCCTTATTTGTGCTTTAGGTATCAATTTAGCAGTTTGAAAATGGGGCTTGACCATCTTTGTTATGGCCCGGGGGCCTGGGCGAACGCGCCGGAAGCATCGGCCGGGTTTCCGCTTGACCACGAAGAACCCCGCGCGTCTCCGCCGGAGGAGGCGGGGGGCATTTTCCCACCCCCACTTACGAAGAAATCAGCGCCTTATGATTCCAAGCGGGCCGTCCAGGCCCCCGGGCCACGGATTCCCCTGCTCTTAAGCCCCACCTCTTTTCAAAGGGCTAAAGTGATGCTGCTTAAGAAATTTCTTCGCCCAGGTAGGCTTTGCGAACCCGCGTATTTTCCATAACTTCCCCGGGGGTGCCCTCGGCTATCTTCTCCCCGAAATCAAGCACCATAACTCTATGGGAGACACTCATGACAATGCCCATGTCGTGCTCTATCATTAGCACCGTTACGTCGTGCGCGCTATTTAGCTTTTGGATATGCCCGGCCAGTTCCAATTTTTCATTCAGGGTCATCCCGGCCATGGGTTCATCGAGCAGCAAGAGCTTAGGCTCGGCCACCATGGCCCGGGCGAGTTCAACTCTCTTTTGTACGCCGTAGGGGAGGTCGGCCACCGGGCGATTTATAACCCCTTCCAATCCGAGTGCGGCCAGAGCTTTGACGGCAGCGCCATTGGCCTCGGCCTCTTCGCCTAAGCAGCCCCACCTGGTCCAGAACAGACTCGAAGACATAATTCCCGCGTGCAGCAGGTGATTACGCCCGACCAGGACATTATCGAGCACGTTCTCCTGGGCGAACAGGGCGATGTTCTGGAAGGTGCGGGCAATGCCCAGACCGGGGCGGGCGTGGGCTTTCATCCCCACCATCTCGACGCCGTTCATGCGGATGCTTCCTGCCGGCACGTACCGCCCGGATATGCAATTCAGGAGGGTGGTTTTCCCCGCCCCGTTCGGCCCGATAATCGAAAAGATTTCACCCTTCTTAACAGTGAAATTCACGTTGCTTAAGGCCTGAACTCCGCCAAAATTCAGACTGACACCTGTTACTTCTAAAATGCCCATGAACTCCCTATTCACTCCTGAAGTGAGAATTAAAAATCCAGAAGGGCCGGGGGGAAGCGACTCCCCCTGCGCCTTACGCCTAAACTTTTTTCTCCAGCCCCCGAATAATCTTTTCCGGGGTGATCGGCAAATCGGTGATGCGCACGCCAATGGCGTTATATACGGCGTTCACGATAGCCGGAGCTTCGGAGTTGGCGGTCATTTCGCCGATTCCTTTTGTCCCGTAAAGACTCGTGGTGGATGGCTTTTCAATGATTTTAGCGGTAATTTTCCCCGTATCCTGGGAAACCGGGATCATGTAATCGGCAAAGCTGGTCGGTTGAAAATCAATCCCCGGGTAGTAAGGATTCAGGTTTTCCATCAGGGCCATGCCCAGTCCCATTACCGAGCCGCCGTCAATCTGGCCTTCGCAGAGCATAGGGTTGATCGCTTTTCCTACATCATAGACGCTGATCAACTGCAGGACTTCCACCTGTCCGGTTTCCGTATCCACCTCGACTTCGGCAACGGTGGTGGCGTAGGCGGCAGTAGCAAAGGGATTGCAGGCCCCGGTCTCCTCGTCTTTGGCAGTGGGAGCTTTTACATATCCTCCCCGCCCGGCAAGAATCTTGCCCATCCCGAAAGTCGCCTTTCCAGCCAGATCGGCCAGGGCTATTTTTTTATCCGGACTCTGTTTGATCTTGACTTCCCCGTTCTCAATGGTCAAATTGACCGGCGAGGTTTTCAAGTCCGAAGCGGCCAGCTCCAGAATCTCCTGGCGCAGTTCCCTGGCGGCCATTACCACGGCATTCCCCATGGAATGGGTAACCCGGCTGGCAAAGGTTCCGGTGTCCATGGGGCAGGAATCCGTATTGTCGTTGATGACCGTGACTTGCTCCATGGCCAGGCCCAGCTCTTCCGCGGCCAACTGAGCCAGAACCGTCTTGCATCCCTGCCCGATGTCGATGGATCCCACGAGAAGATCGATTGTTCCATCCAGTTTCATTTTAATCAGGGCGTTACTCGGATCTCCCCCGCCACTCATTCCGGTAGGGTAAAAAATGCTGGCGATTCCTTTTCCTCTCTTTTTCACCTCAAACCTCCTTTTTCTCGGAACTCATGGCCATAAGATGATCGGGTAGTTGAATCCCGGCTGCTTTGGCGGCTTCTTTCATGGTTTCAATCAAAGCCACACTCTCCAGCGTTTTCCTGGTGGCCGTAATGTCTCCGTCCCGGGCGGCATTGATAAAGCGGATTTCCCAGGGATCTTTGCCGACTGCTTCGGCAATCTTATCCATCTGCACTTCGTTGGAAAAAGAAGCCGGGGTAACCCCAAAGCCCCGCATGGAGCTGGAGACCTGCTTGTTGGTAAAGACGCAATACCCGTCAATCCAGACATTGGGTATGGCGTAAGGGCCGCATACCAGGAAGCAGTGTTTGTCAACCACATAAGCGTTCAGCGATCCATAAGCTCCGGCGTCCCGAATGACCCGGATTTTCCGGGCGACGATCCGGCCGTCCTTTTTCACTCCATCTTTGTACTCCATAATCCAGGCCCCCTGAACCGTCGAGGCCAGAAATTCTTCTTCGCGGGTCCAGCGCCATTTCACCGGTTTCCCGGTCTTAAGCGCGAGCAAAGAGGCGATATGATCGGCATGCATATCGTTCTTGGAACCAAACCCGCCGCCCACAGTCCCCCCGATGAATTTGAGCCGGTTCAAGGGAACCTTCAGAATTCCGGCTAACTGGAGCTGGTGCAGGAAAGGGCATTGAGAGACCGAATTAATGGTAATGACTCCGTTGGCTTCGAGCCGGGCCACGCTAACCTGACCTTCCAGTTGTGAGTGGTCCTGGTTCTGGGTCCGGTAGACCTCTTCCACGATAACATCCGCTTCTTTAAAACCTTTTTCCACATCCCCCAGGCGAATCCGGCGGTAAGGAACCTCCCCGAACATCCACAGGTTTCCCTCAGGGCGAACCTTGGGAGTATCGGGTTTCATTGCTTCTATCGGGTCAAAAACAGGAGTTTCCTCCTTAAAATCCACTCTGATTTTCTCCACGGCCTCCTGGGCTGTATCCTCATCCACAGCCGCCACAGCCACGATCGCTTCTCCCTTGAAGCGCACACCCTTCTCAGCCAAAACCGGCTGGTCGTTTGAAAATCCATACTGGTTGGCTGGCACGTCCTTGGCAGTAAGCACGGCTGCCACTCCTAGAGTCTTTTCTGCCTGGCTTACGTCCACCTTGAGAATTTCTGCCTTCACTACCGGGCTGCGGTAGGCTTTCACCCACAACATGTTCGGGTAGGAGACGTCATCCACAAATTGAGTCCGGCCCATAACATGCTGCAGGCCATCATATCTGGGAATCCTTTTTCCGACGACCACACCCATGTCTCTTAACCTCCTCTCATCTATCCCAGACCATGCGCGGATTGGGGGCATGGCCTGAAATTATCGTTTCCTCTTATTTGTTGGCCCAAGCGACGGCCATGATGGCATCGATGATTTTTACATAACCCGTACAGCGGCAGAGATTCCCGGATATGGCCTCAGTTACTTCTTCCCGGGTCGGTTTGGGGTTTTTATCCAGCAGGGCCTTGGCTACTAAAATCACTCCCGGAGTGCAAAAACCGCATTGGGCTGCGTAGTGTTCGTGGAAGGCCTGCTGTAAAGGATGGATCTGGTTCCCTTCCCCCAGCCCTTCTATGGTCGTAACCTTTTTCCCTTCTACGGTGAGGGCCAGAGTGATACAGGAATTGACGGCTTCTCCATCAATCAAAACCGCACAGGAGCCGCAGTCTCCGGTATCACAGCTTTTTTTAGGACTGGTGACAAACAGCTGATTCCGCAAGACATCCAGGAGGGAGCTGTTCGCTTTTACCGCTACCTGAACGGGTTTACCGTTTAAAGAAAAAGAAAGCGCATATTCCATGCCTTTTACCTCCCCTTCTGGTTTCACGAGATAGATTGCTTAAGCGCCCTGGCCACCAGTACCTGAGCCGCCTTTTTCCGATACCAGGCGGTTGCCCGCCCGTCATCGATGGGCTGAGTCTGGTCCACGGCCGCCTGGGCTGCCTTTTCGATGAGGGCTTCCGTAACCTTTTCCCCTTTTAAGAGACCTTCGGCTTTTGTCGCCCTTATGGGCGTTGGAGCCATGGCCCCCAAAGTTAGACGCGCCTCCTCACAGTTCCCCCCCTGGCTTATGGAAAGAGCGCAGGAAACATTCACCACCGACAGGCTTGAGGCCTGGCGGCGGCCGAGCTTGAGAAAGGTTCCCTTTATATCTTTCAGGGGAATCCGGATAGCCGTCAGCAGCTCATCGGCCTTTTTCACGGTTTGCCGGTAGCCGGTAAAAAAATCAGCCAGGGCTACCTGCCGCTGGCCCCGGGAACTTACCAGGGTGACCTCCCCATCCAAACCCAACAGGCCGATGGCCATGTCGGCAGCAGGGGAGGCGCTCACCAGATTTCCGCCGACCGTGGCCTGGTTTCGCGTCAGCGGATTACCCAGGCTGGATGCCGCCATCGGCAAAAGGGGCGCCTTTTTCTTAAGAAGGGAAGACGCGGCAATCGCGGCAATTTTGGTCAAGGCCCCCAGGACAAGATGATTTCCTTCCTCTTTTATTTCTTCCAGGCCCAGGTTGCCAATATACACGATTACCTCTGGTTTTAATTTCCCATGATGCATGTTGACGACCACGTCCGTACCACCCGCCACAATGGTCACCTTGGGTCCATACTCCTGCAAAACGCTCAGGGCTTCTGTCATTGTTTTCGGGACGAAATACTGGATTGGTTTCAACTCGCTCACCTCCTGTTCATTAGTTTTTCTACAAATTTTTTAACTTTTGGCGCTGAAAATAAATTGTCAATTATCAATGATCATTGATAATTGCTAATTGACAATTGAAATCCGCCGACTTCCTTTTAAGAATGCAGCCCCTTGGGCAGGATCCATTTCCCGTAGGGGAAAAAACCGACCGTTGCTTCTTTTCCGTGCCGGTCCATGGCCATAATTAAGGCCTCGTCCGCGGAGGAAACAGCCGGGATCTGCACTTCAGCAAAGAGAGGCAGCCTATCTTTTTCCGTTACCACAATAGCATTTTTCTTAGCCAGAACCTTAAGGATAGGTCGCCAGAGACATCCATGCCAGAAGGGCTGCTTGCTATAGAAAAAATCCTCATAGAGCTTTTGCATCTTGTCCCTGGTGGGCGGCATATAGTCCTTGGCATAGGCAAAATGCGCCAGCCCCCCCTCGGCCGGTGTGGCCAGGATGATCGTGCCTCCTTCTTTGACGAAAAAATTTAGGTTGGCGATGGGCCAACAGGAATGAGCAAAGAAGCGGTCTCCGGGAAATGAGCCGCTGATACCTATATCCAGTTGCCCCTGGGGGAGCTGGGACAAATCAAAGGTATAGTAACGGTCATAGGCCTTAACCGATTTCCGGTGGGCGGCGATCGTCTCTCCTGCTTCGACGTTGATGATCTGCATGCCGGGATTGAGAACCACCAGCAGGGACATATGCAGGCCGGCCATCTGCATGGCCTCTTCGATGTCCTGGCGCAGGATATTCTGCGGGGGCTCGTACCCCAGGCCCGAGTACCGCCCGGTGCATAGCCGATGGTTCCATTCGATGGTTTCATAGCTGCAAACTCCGGGAAGGATCATGCTGCCGCCGCCGCCGTAACCCCATAGCGTGGCCTGGGTCATGGTAACGGCTATCCGGAAATCAGCCTCCAGGAATTTGCGATGGACATTCACTGGCGTTCCCAGGCTGGTCTCCCCGATGAATTCGAATTCCCATCGGTTCCTGCATACGCTTTGATAGACGGGAACTCCCGAGGCCAAGACAGCCTCTCCAAACTTCCGGTTCAATTCGGCCTCGTTCATCTCCCGCAGAGCGCCGCTGGCCACCAGGATTTCCGCTTTTCCTCCGGCCTCCTTGATTTTGCGGAGGATGATCGGGAGAAGTTTGTCGGCGGGGGTGAGCCGGGCAAAGTTATCTGTAAGGATCACCACCTTTTTCCCTTTGCCTGAATAACTGGAAAAGGCGGGGCCGGCCACAGGATTTTCCAGGGCTTCCAGGACCCGTCCCTGAATATCCTGGATCCCCTCGGGGAAAGGAAAATCCGCGGATAAAACCAGGTTTTTTTCGGGAATTTCTAAGGGAATCTTTTTATTGCCGTAGGGTATGTAAACCGTCGTCATAAGACTCTCCCGTTAAGCTTTCCATTACCGTTAAAAAAAGAGGAGTGCCCCTCACAGCAGGCCGCTGCGGGGTCTTTAACAAAGGAGTTCGTGAATTGTTGGGGCTTTTACCTTTTTCCTCCTAACGTTTTACACTTTTCTAAACACTTAAAGCAGAGCCCGTTCATCCCGGATGCTGAAGAAACGCACGTTTTCCAGCACCGGCTGAAGATAGAGTTTGAAATGGGGCTTGGCTTTGGTGGTGGGTTCCGCCCGGGCAATCAAGGAAGTCTCCCCGACCTTTACATCCAGGTAAACTTCACTCCCCAAGGGTTCCAGCACCTCTACCATGACTTCGATGGTCTCATTGGGAATGGATGCGGGCGCTTCGGGCAAGTCTTCTGGCCGGATGCCGAAGATCACTCGTTTCTCGGGGTAGCTCTTCAACTTTGCAGCTTTATCCGCGGGAATTTTAAGTTTGAAACCCATAGTTTGCAGAAATAGCCCCCCCTGCTCTGAAAGAAGTTCCCCCTCCATAAAGTTCATGGCCGGGCTGCCAATGAAACCGGCAACAAATTTGTTGGCCGGGCGGAAATAAAGTTCCAGGGGAGCGCCCACCTGTTGTTTTAACCCATCCTTCATGACCACGATACAGTCGCCCATGGTCATGGCTTCCACCTGGTCGTGGGTAACGTAAATGATCGTGGTCTGCAAGCGGTCGTGCAGTTTTTTCAGCTCCACGCGCATCTGCACCCTGAGTTTGGCATCCAGGTTGGAAAGGGGCTCGTCAAAAAGGAAGACTTTGGGTTTGCGAACGATGGCCCGGCCCACGGCTACCCGCTGCCGCTGCCCGCCGGAAAGGGCTTTGGGCTTACGTTCCAGGAGCTCGCCGATGTTCAAAATCTCGGCGGCCTCCTTGACCCGCTGTTTGATCTCCGCCTTGGGAAACTTGCGCAGGGTCAGGCCGAAAGCCATATTCTGGTAAACGGTCATGTGCGGGTAGAGGGCATAGTTCTGAAAAACCATGGCAATATCCCGGTCTTTGGGAGGAAGTTGATTGACAATCTTATCATCGATGTAGATGTTTCCGGAGGTGATGTCCTCCAGGCCGGCCACCATGCGCAGGGTGGTCGTCTTGCCGCAGCCGCTGGGACCGACCAAAACCACGAATTCCTTATCCGGGATCTCCAGATCGAAGTCTCTCACCGCTTTGACTTCGCCAAAATGCTTATTTAATTTCTCCATAACCACTTTAGCCATGGTTCTTCACTCCTTTAAAGCGCCGGTCATGCCGGCGACATAATGTTCGACGAAAAAGGAATAGACCAGAGCAACGGGCACAGAAGCGAGAAGCGCCCCGGTCATCAATGGCCCCCAGTGATAAACATCTCCCCGGACCAGCTCGGTAATCAGGCCGACGGGAGCAGTTTTGAGAGTGGTGGTGGAGATGAAGGTGAGGGCATAGAGGTATTCGTTCCAGGAGAGGGTGAAAGCAAAGATGCCCGCCGAAAGAATCCCCGGCAAGGCCAAAGGAACGACAATCTGCCAGAAGACCCGCAACCGGCTGGCCCCATCTATCATGGCGCATTCTTCCATCTCTTTGGGGATGGATTTAAAATACCCCATGAGCAACCAGGTGCAGAAGGGGATGAGAAAAGTGGGATAGATCAGGACCAAAGACCACAGGCTGTCCCAGATTTTCAACTGAAAGATGATAGTGGCCAGGGGTATGAAGAGAATCGTCGGAGGAACCAGGTAACCGAAGAAAATGGAGATGCCTATGGGTCCAGAGCCTCTAAAACGCACCCGTTGAATGGCATAGGCCGCCAGCAGGCTGGCCGAAAGAGAAAGGATCGTCGCCAGGATGGCTACGAAGAAAGTATTAAACATCCAGCGGTTGAAGAGCGTCGCTTTGAATAACATTAAGATATTTTTAAAGGTTGGTTCGTGGATGAAGAAAGGGTTCAGTTTGAGGTTATAGAGCTCGGCGTCGGATTTGAAGGCCGTAATGAACATCCAGTAAAAGGGGAAAAGGAGGAAGAATAAAAAGATGAAAAGAGGAAGGTAAAATTTTATCATCCGCTCGATGAATTTCTCGCTCAAAGCCTTATTCCTCTCTACGCATGTATTTATAGCAGACCCATACGCTTATCATCAGGACAGGAAGGATGAAAGCTGAGATGGCTGCCCCTTCGCCGAACTGGCCGCCGGGAATGGCCCGCTGGAAGGAAAGGGTGCCATAAAGATGGGTGGCGTTGGCCGGCCCCCCTTTGGTAATTACCCAGATGAGCTGAAAGTCAGCGAAGGTCCAGATGGTGGAAAAAGTGGTCACCACGGCAAGAAGAGGGCTTATCAGAGGGAGAGTCACATGGCGGAACCGGTGCCACCCTCCTGCTCCATCAATCGAGGCAGCTTCATAAAGAGAGGGGTTGATGGTCTGCAGCCCGGCCAGAAGGCCGATGGTGAAGAAGGGAATGCCCCGCCAGACGTTAGCCACAATTAGGGCAATGCGGGCATTGCTCGGGTCTCCCAGGTAGTCGATTTTGTGGCCGATGAGCCCGATCTTCATCAGGACCCAGGTGATTCCGCTGAAGGTGGTGTCATAGAGCCACCAGAAGCAGATGGCGCTCAGAACCGTGGGGATGATCCAGGGCAGAAGGACAATGGCCCGGACAAAGCCCTTGGCCCGGAATTCCCGGTTGAGGACGATGGCCAGGGCAAATCCCAGAAGGAGTTTAAAAAAAACAGCGGCTCCCGTGTAGAGGAAGGTATAGTAGGTTACCTTCCAGAAAAGGGCATCGTTAAGAAGGCTGATGTAATTGGCCAGGCCGATAAATTCTCCCGTTCCCCCCACCACGGTATCGGTAAAACCAAGCCAGATACCCAGAATAAGCGGGTAGGCCAGAAATAAAAGGAGGAGACCGACTGCCGGGGCTACAAAGGCCATCCCCATGACCGTGCGGTCTTCGAGGAGGCCGGACCAGCGCCACCGCCGGCCCGGCCTCTTTCCCGGTTGTATGGCAATATTCTCGGAAATTCTCACGGGTTCTTACTTCTTTTCCTTGGGTTTGGGTTCCTCTTTGGCCTTGGCCGGGGCTTTAGGAGCGCGCGGTTTGTAATACCGGGCCGCCCTATCCTGGGCTGCGGCTGCGGCTGCTTTGGGAGATTTGCCGCCCACGCATACGTCGTTAAACATGTCCACTATTACGTATTCAGCCATAGTAGCTGCCGAGGGGGTTCCTACGGGTCCGGCATAACCGGTCCATAGCATACGACCAATAGTATCCCGGAAGGGAGTATGCTTGGGATCAGCGGTCCAGACCGGTAATTTTTTGTAATCTTTCAGGCTGGGAGTAACGTACCCGCGCATGGCTTCGATCCATGGTCCATACTGGGGCTCCTCAAACATATAAAGGAGATAATGTTTGGCCGCCTGCTGGACCCTGCAATGCCTGAAAATAAAAGCTTCGTTAAACAGGTGAAGCTCGGCCGGCTTTCCGAATGGGCCAACGGGCATATTGGCATGGTCCATATCCGCAGCAATATCCGGGAACTTTTCTTTGGCGGCATAATAAATGCTGATCCCATTTCCGGTCAGAGAAATTTCTCCGGCCAGGAAAGCCTTATTATTATGAGGATCGAGCCAGGAAGCAACGCCGGGGATCATGGTGTCGTATAATTCCTTGCTGGCTTCCAATGCGTCCCAGGTCTCCTGCTTGTTCAGGCAAAGGGTTGCGCCGTCGCTCTCCACAACTTTGCCGCCAAACGACCAGAGCCACCAGTGCCAGGTATTGTTGCCGTCGCCCACGGCTTTTCCCATGGCGTGGCCAGTGGGGCGGCCTTTGGCTTTCAGGGCCTTGGAGAGCTTGATGAACTCGGGAATCTTATCCGGGAATTTTTCATATCCGGCTTCCTTCATCCAGCTTATCCGGTAATTCATGCACATAGAAGGGGCGCCTACTGGAAGGCAGATCCACCGGTTGGTTCTGGGGTGTATGCCATATTTGAGGCAGACAGGCTCCCATCCTCCATACTTCTTATCCAGGTAAGTGGCCAAGTCAGTGACGTCCACTAATTTGTCCGGATAAAGATGGGGATCGTCATGCCATCCCAGGACGATATCGTGCCCTGCTCCCACGGAAGCGGTCATGGCTGCCTTGGAGCGCACATCTTCCCAGGAAATGTATTCGGTGATTACTTTGCATCCTGTGGCCTCTTCCCATTTCTTGGTGTTCTTATCCCAGAATTCCTGGTCGCTCTTCACGAAGACTGACCAGCGCAGGACCCGGAGGACAGCTCCTTTTTCCGGCTTAAACTCGAGCGCTTCCGGTTTGGCTTTCTGGGCCAGGGCGTCCAGGGGCATGCCGGCAAGACCCACAGCTGCTGCTCCAGCCAGGCCGGTCTTGATAAAATCCCTGCGGCTAATTCCTTCGCCCCCTCCTTCTAAAAACTTTTTCTCTTCCATGGCCTTTTACCTCCTTTTTTTATCTATTGGAGAACCCCCAATAGTGAAGCACAGTCTGAAGAATCTTATGCTCCTTGAAAAAAGAAACCTGTGTTATCTGCCCGTTTAACGTTTAGGGATGTTATTTAATCATGTTTCTTAAAACATGACAAGAATTATTTTCGGCTCATTCTTGATGGCTTCGTAAAAAGTCCTGTTCCTGTCATTGCGAGGAGTTCCGCATTTGCGGGAGGACGAAGCAATCTTGTATTTTCGGGCACTTACAAAAACGAGATTGCTTCACTGGCGCTCGCAATGACCATTTCGTGACTTTTTACGAGATCATCATTAAAGAATGTTTTGATTTTTTCTTCCGTTGCCCTTGGATTTTATGGATTATACCTGAGACTTTTGCAAAAGCGCCATGTAATTTTTCAGGACGGTGTCGACTTCTGCCAATTTCGCCCGGCCGAGGGAAATTCCCCCTGCTCCCCTTTGCCCCTACGCCTTTTGTTTGGCCAGCTTGATGGCCAGCTTGATGGCGTCGACCATGGACTGGGGGTTGGCCCGGCCTTCACCGGCTTTCCCGAAGGCCACTCCATGGTCCACGGAAGTGCGTATGATGGGCAAGCCCATGGTCACGTTCACTCCGCTCATTTTGTCCCATTCCTTACCGCCGGGTTTCATGGAGAAGCCCACGAGTTTCACGGCAATGTGGCCCTGATCGTGGTACATGGCCACGACCGCATCATACTGCTTGCCCCTCATCTTGGTGAAAATTGTATCCGGAGGCACCGGGCCATCTACCGCCCATCCTTTTTTCTTTGCTTCTTCAATGGCCGGGGTTATCTCTTTAATTTCTTCATCCCCGAATAACCCCTCCTCACCGGAATGGGGGTTAAGCCCGGCAACACCGATCCGGGGATTCTCGATCCCCAGTTCCTGTAAAAATTCATAAGTCAATTGGATAACGGCCAAGACCCGTCCTTTTTTAATCCGCTCGCAGGCCTGTTTCAGGGAGGTGTGCGTAGTCACATGGGAAACGCGAAAAGGCCCGTGGGCCAGGAGCATGGCATAGTCTTTCGTTTTGGTAAGATAGGCTAATAATTCGGTGTGCCCGGAATAATGAAACCCGGCCCTATTAATGGCCTCTTTATGAATGGGAGCAGTGACCATAGCCGAGACATGCCCTTTTAAGGCCAGGGCAACAGCCTTTTTTATGTATTCCACCGCGGCCTTCCCGGGCATGGGATCGACCCGGCCATGTTTTAATTTTTTAAGGTCGATGTTCTTCAGGTCCAGAACAGGGATGGTATCCGGGTCTTCGCGGATCTGGTTTAAATCGGCCACTGGTTGAATTTTCAGCCGGCAATTGGCAATGGAGAGGGCTTGTTCCATGGTCCGGGCGTCCCCGATCACAACGGCTATAGCCTGACCATGCAAACCTTTCCGTTCCAGCGCTTTAACAATGATCTCGGGCCCGATACCTGCGGCATCTCCCATGGTGATGGCTATGATAGGTCTATGTTTTTGGGCTTTCATATTCTCCTCGCGTATCAGTTTAGAGTTTTGAAAAAAAGGCGGCAACGACTCTGTTTAGGCCCCCGGGACCTGGAATCCCTTGGCCCTGGTGACACACCTTTCTTCAAAGAACTAAAGTGTTACCTCCTCGCAAATACTGACTTATTCGCCAAAGGGCTTCTTTATCGCCAAACCCCCCAGCTTTTGTAACCAGACGCAGTCCTTTAAAAAGGCCATCAGTCAAAGTGCTGCAGGGGATTCCTGGCAGGACTTCATCCTCGATGCCAAGGGCTGTGGCCGAAAGGCGTTCACAGACGCCCATGGCCAGATCACCCCCAGTAAGCACCAACCCTCCCAGCCGAACCTTTTTGAGGAGGCTAACCGTTACAATTCCAAGGGCCTGCGAAATTGTCCGCTCCTTCCCTGGAATATGCCTTTGAAAGGTGGTGGTGAATATGGCTCCGGGGCTTTTAAAAAGAATCTCTGAAAGACTTTTGGCTATAGCCATAGACTCAACCCTGGCCCATCGCAGGTTGGTTAAACGATCAAGGTCCGGTTCAAACAAAGGAAGGCAGAGTTTTTCCTGCGCTGCCTTAATTTGTTCTGCGGTAGTAGGATTGCGGCTGGCCGAAACAATTAAAAGCGGGCCCCGGATTACTCTCCCTCTAACTTTCCTCTTCTCTGGGAGAGACGAGACAATTTCATCGGCCAGCCCAACCGAACCGCTGGCCAACACCTTCCCGGATAACAATTTCCAGGCCGCAGCGATCGTCTGTAAGTCTGACTGTAAAACCGCATCTACACTTAGAAGCCGCTCCTGGCTTTTTTCAATCTGCTCAGCCAGGTAAGCTGGATTTTTCCTTACCTGCCTTAAGGGAATATGGCCTGCGGGCAGACCTGTTTCCTTCTGCAGTAAATCCGGAATTCTGGAAGTCCACAGGGGATGAAAAGGGTCTCTGGCGTAGGAGGTGCGGAGTAAAGGCACTCCGTGGATCCGCAGGATTCCCTTTTCTACGGTGCGGCCGAGGACCGGGATGGTGGGGACTACAATGGCTTTGGGGATTTTCTGAGCATCAAGAATCGCCAGAGCTTCCTTGCCCACATTCCCTCTCATGGTCGAGTCGATCTTTTTATAGATGACCCTGGCTTTCAAGCTCCGGCAGGTTTTGTACACCATCTTGTAAGCTAAGTCTCCGGAGAGGTTCCGGCTATCGGTGTTTAGAACCAGCACCTGTCCGTTGGGCCTGGCGCTTTGCCGCAGGGGGACGAAAGTGCTCAACCCTTTTTTACGGAATTGCAAGCCCGTATCCAGGGAGCCGGTGAGATCATCGGCGATGACGGCAAATTCTAAGATTTTTGAGGTCATAGTTTCGCAATTTTTTTATCTAACCTAACAGAAAGAAGGCTATTAATCAAGGAGTGTTTCATCTTGCCTATCTTCACTTTTGCATAAATTGATGAATTCACATTGATAGACGAAGCCCGGACGGGAGGGGGATGAAAGAGGGAGTGAAAGAAGTACTGCCTTGTGCTCCCGAGAGATTCCCCCTTCCGTCCGGGCCTGGTCCTGACTATCATCCTGAAATTAAGGTGGGCAAGGAGATCCCATCCCTTGACAAAATGTTAGAAAGTGGTATAAAGAAGATGATTTTTTCATTTACGATCATGCTTTTTCAAAAGCCATCCTTCTGAAAACTGCTTTTCCTTCCGGAGAGCAGGCCTCAAGAGACGGAGAGTGCGCCATCGATCTTCGGCCCGCATACAGCGAAGATGAATTGTTTATGGCTATGGCCCTTGAGGAGGCCAAAAGAGCCGGAGAGGAAGGCGAAGTCCCTATAGGGGCGGTTTTAGTTGCCGGCGGCCAAATAATCGGGAGAAGCCATAACAGACCCATCGCTCTTTCCGACCCAACGGCCCATGCTGAAATCCTGGCCCTGCGCGAAGGGGCAGTCAACGCAGGCAATTACCGGCTCCCGGATAGCACGCTTTATGTGACCATTGAGCCATGCGCCATGTGCGCAGGCGCGCTCTTGCAGGCGCGGATCAGAAGGTTGGTTTTTGGGGCAGAAGACCCAAAGGCTGGCGGAGTGCGCTCACTCTATTGTTTATTGGAAGATGACCGCTTAAACCACCGAGTGGCAGTGACTGAGGGGGTTCTCCGGGAAGAATGTCGGGAAATTTTGCGCCAGTTTTTTAAGGAACGAAGGTAAAACCGAATCACCGCAGAGTACGCCGAGAGCGCAGAGAAATATTGGCAAGAGGGCATTAAAAATTACAGCCCAAAATTGAAAATTTCATTAATCTCTTTTAAGCTTTTTAATTCTTTTATTTTGTTTCAGGGTGCAACTCGGCGTTCTCTGCGCTCTCTGCGGTGAGAAGGTTTTTTCTCAGGAATGCCGGAGAGGTACCGAAGTGGTCGTAACGGGGTCGACTCGAAATCGACTTGGGGGCCAAAAGCTCTCACGTGGGTTCGAATCCCACCCTCTCCGCCAGAAAACATAAGAATAATGGGACGCGGATGCCCGCAGATTTAGAGGATACAAAATTCAAAAAAGCTTTATATCAAAGACCTATTTTTTTCTGTTCTGAGTATTAAAAGATTTTTAGGCGTTTATCTGCGCAAATCTGCGTCCTAAACAATAACGGAGAGATGACCGAGCTGGCCGAAGGTGCACGACTGGAAATCGTGTGTCCCGCCAAAAGCGGGACCGTGGGTTCGAATCCCACTCTCTCCGCCAGAAAATTTGCCACGCAAATTTTACCGGTAGCTATTAGCTTTTAGCTGGTGGCTTAAAATATTGGAATTCTAAAGGCAAATACAGACAGGGTAAAGGTTAAATAGCGGCTATTAGCCTTTAGCTGGTGGCAGAATTCTAAAGGGCAAAATAATATAAAGTTGAAAGCTAAAAGCTAATAGCCAAAAGCCAAAAGTATTTTGCCCTTGGCAAAATCTATGATAGCCGGGTCCTGCGCAACGGAAAGTTACCAACCCCGTCAGGTCCGGAAGGAAGCAGCGGCCGTAACCATCTCCGTGTGCCGCAGGGGTGCCTGGCTATCACCCAGAAGATTTGCAGGCCAAATTTTACATTTAACTTCTGGCCTGTAGCCCATAGCTTTAAAGACTGAGACTTTGTTCATGATGGAAATTTTTGGCACCGAACCTTAAAAGCCAACGGCTAATCGTTGATCGTTAAAGGTATCGAGCCGCGGGCGAGATCTGTGATATGTCCTACTTAGTCCTGGCCAGAAAATGGCGGCCTCAAACCTTTGAGGAGGTCATCGGGCAAAGACCCATTACTCAGGCGCTGCAGAATGCTATCGGCACGCAGCGGGTAGCGCACGCTTACCTGTTTGCCGGGCCGCGGGGCGTGGGCAAAACGTCTGTCGCCCGGATATTGGCCAAGGCCCTCAACTGCCAGGAGGGACCCACTAAACAGCCTTGTGATCGTTGCTCTTTCTGCCAGGAAATCCGCACGGGAATTTCGTTGGACGTAGTGGAGATTGACGGCGCCTCCAACCGGGGGATCGATGAAATTCGGGAGCTGCGCGAAAACGTCAGATACCTCCCGGCCAAGAATCGCTACAAGGTTTACATCATCGACGAAGTCCACATGCTTACGGACCAGGCCTTCAACGCCCTCCTCAAAACTTTAGAGGAGCCTCCGCCGCACGTCATCTTCATTTTTGCCACTACCGAACCCCATAAGATTCCTCTTACGATCCTCTCCCGCTGCCAGCGGTACAACTTCAAGCGCATCCCCCTGGCCTTGACCATGGAACAGTTGAAGAAAATCGCCGACGAGGAAGGAATGGCCATCAGCGACCGGAGCCTGCACCTCCTCGCCCGGGAAGCTGAAGGGTCAATGCGCGATGGACAAAGCCTCCTGGACCAGGTTCTTTCCTTTAGCGGAAAGCAAATTTCCGATGAAGAAGTCATCGAAGTTCTGGGCCTGATTGACCGAAAAATCCTGCATGAGGCCGTCAAAGCCCTGGCTGACGGGGATAAAGTTCGCCTTCTGCAAATCGCCGAAGAAGTCCATCGCTTCGGTTACGATATCAAAGAATTCTGTGGCGAGCTGGCCAAACTGGCCCGCGACCTTCTGGTCCTGAAGGTTTTCCCTAAAGAGGGCGCCGAGCATTCCGTGCTGATCGATCTCCCCGCAGACGAAATCCAGGAACTCTCTTCCCATGCCGAGAAGTTTTCTCCGGAAGAAATCCACAGCCTTTTTCGCGCCTTGCTCCAAGCCCACGATGAGGCTGCCCGGGCAACCTTCCCCCGGCTGGTTCTGGAGATGACCTTGACCCGGGTCGCCCGCAGGAAACCGATCATTTCCGTGGAAGAAGTCCTGGAAAGGCTCCGCATCATGGAAGAGCGCCTGATTTCAGGGCATGAATCTCCTCCCTCTGCTCTGCCGCGGCAAGGGGTAACTGCATCGGTCGCCCCATCGCTGCCGGGGGAGTCCATGGACCAAACTGCTGTCCTGTCCAGGGCAAAGGATGAAGAACAGGAACATCCGGCCGCCGAAGAAGCCGGTGGAGAGATAGGCGCGCCGGCAGAAGAGATTCCCGCAGGGTTGTCAGGGGAAATAAATG
Source organism: Deltaproteobacteria bacterium (assembly GCA_016875165.1). Lineage (GTDB taxonomy): Bacteria > Desulfobacterota > SM23-61 > SM23-61 > SM23-61 > JAHJQK01. The sequence goes on along the minus strand of VGSF01000032.1, from coordinate 24,962 downwards.
ATCAATGGAAAGAGTTTGTCCTGTTCGCCAAGAAGAAAAAGCCGCCTCTATCTTCCCTCTTAGAGCATGGGAGTCCATTAACCCTCAAGGAAGATTTGCTGGAGATCGGCTACCCTGAAAAATCTTTTTACCTGGAAAGGATGCAAGAAGCGGACAACCGATCTGCTCTGAGCGCCTTGGGCGCGGAATTTTTTAAAAGAAAGATGATGGTTCGTGTTTCAGGCATAAAACCCCAATCTCCGCCCCCCGGCAGTCCTAACAATGGAGAAGAAGGGCGGAGTGTGAGAAAAAACTCCAGGAAAAATCAGCAGGAAGAAGTTTTGAGCCACCCCCTGGTGCGGGAAGCAATCAATATTTTCGGGGGGCGGGTGGTGGAAATTAAATTTTTATGAGGAGACGGCAATGACCAAAGGATTTGGAAATCTGGTGCGGCAGGCCCAGCAGCTCCAGGCCAAGATGCTTCAGGTGCAGGAAGAAATGGCCGGGCGCACGGCGGAAGCTTCGGCTGGCGGAGGGATGGTGACTGCCGTGGCCAACGGCAAGCAGGAGCTGGTGTCCATCAAGGTGGAAAAAGAAGTAGTCAATCCTGAAGACGTGGAAATGCTCCAGGACTTGATCGTGGCGGCAGTCAACGCAGCCCTGAAAAAGGCCCAGGATATGGTTTCCGAGGAGATGAAGAAGCTCACCGGCGGAATCAACATCCCGGGCTTGATGTGAGCGGGAGATGAACATCCAGCATGCCCAGCCCATCTTAAGGCTGATCCAGGAATTGACCAAACTTCCCGGGATTGGGGAGAAGACGGCCTTTAGATTGGCCATGCACATCCTGCGGTCTTCTAAGGAAGATGCCGAAGGTTTGGCCCGCTCCATCCTGCAGGTCAAGGAAAAGATTAGGCTTTGTTCCCAGTGCTTCAACCTGACCGAACAAAACCCTTGCCGGATCTGTCAGGATCTAAGAAGAAACGCCGAAATCATATGCGTGGTCAGCGGGCCAGAAGACCTGATTGCCCTGGAAAAAAGCGGCAGCTACCGCGGGCACTATCATGTGCTCCATGGAGTGCTTTCTCCGCTGGAAGGGATAGGGCCTAAAGATCTGCGGCTCAGCGAACTCCTCTCCCGTTTACAAGAGGGGAAAATCAAGGAAGTGATCCTGGCCACCAATCCTTCGGTGGAAGGAGAGGCGACTGCCCAGTACCTGGCCCAGATCATAAACCCTTTAAATATCCGGGTGACCCGCATTGCCAGAGGAGTCCCCATGGGCGGAGACCTGCAATATATCGACGAGGCCACCTTGAGCAAGTCCCTGGAGAATCGAAGTCCGTTGTAAAAACAGAATACAGGAGTCAGAAGGCAGAAATCAGAAGTCAGAATAAAAGTTTGTATCAGTTTAGAGTTTTAAAAAAATCGCGGCAACACCTCTGTTTAGGCCCGGGGGTCAGGCCGGAACGCGCCGGAAGCATCGGTTGGGGTTCCCCTTGTCCTCGAGGATAAAAGACCGTTTCCTCCGAAGGAGGCGGGGAGTATCTTCCCCGCCCCATCCACGGAGAAATCAGCGCCTTATGATTCCAAGCGGGCCGGTCTGGCCACCGGGCCCTGAAATCCCTTGGCCCTGGTGACACACCTTTCTTCAAAGAACTAAAGTGTTACAAAAGTTTTTTCTTCTGGATTCTGTCTTCTGTATTCCTTTTTAAGGAACTATGCCCCTTAGAATCTACAATTCCCTGACCCAGAAAAAAGAGGATTTCATCCCCCTTAAAGAGGGCAGGGTATTAATGTATGTATGCGGGGTGACGGTCTATGACCGGTGCCATATCGGCCATGCCCGCGCGGCTGTGGTCTTCGACGTCATTTTCCGCTATCTCCGCTATCTAGGCTACGAAGTCACTTATGTGCGCAATTACACAGACGTGGATGACAAGATCATCAAGCGGGCCAACCAGGAAGGCGTCTCTTGCCAGGAAATTGCCGAACGGTACATCCGCGAGTATGAGGAAGATATGCAGGCTCTGGACATGGAGCGCCCGACCCATGAGCCCCGGGCTACGGAAAACATACCCCAGATCATCGCCCTGGTCGAAAACCTGCTTAAGAAAGATTTTGCCTACACTGTTGCCGGAGATGTGTATTTCTCCGTGGAAAAATTTGCCGGCTATGGAAAACTATCCGGGCGCGACATAGAAGAGCTGCGTGCCGGAGCCCGGGTGGAAGTGGATGAGCGGAAACATAACCCCCTGGATTTTGCCCTGTGGAAATCCAGCAAGGCCGGAGAGCCGGAATGGGACAGCCCCTGGGGTAGAGGCCGTCCGGGGTGGCATATCGAATGCTCGGCCATGAGCCAGCGTTATTTGGGGGAGAGCTTTGACATCCACGGCGGAGGCCAAGACCTGATCTTTCCCCACCACGAGAACGAGATTGCTCAATCGGAGGCGGCCACTGGAAAACCCTTCGTGCGTTTCTGGGTGCACAACGGGTTCGTGAATATCGACCGCGAGAAAATGTCCAAGTCCCTGGGCAACATCCTCCCCATCCGGGATTTGCTAAAAGACCATCATCCGGAAGCCTTGCGCCTTTTCCTTCTCTCCCATCATTATCGCAGCCCGGTGGATTTTTCGATTAAGAACATGGTCGAGGCCAGAGTCAGCCTCGACCGTTTCTATTATGCCCTCCAGGAAATCGAAGAGCGCCTGGCCGGAGCCGGAGAAATTTTGCCCCCGAAACCGGAAGGTTTGAAAGGAGCGGCCCGGGAGCTCTGCGAAAAAGTCTTAAGCGTTAAGGGAAAGTGTCTGGAAGCCATGGAGGATGATTTTAACACGGCTTTGGCCCTGGGCTACCTGCATGATCTAACCCGGACGATGAACCGGGCCCTGCAAGAAAAAGGCTTCCGCAAAGACCCGGCAGCCGCATCGCTCCTGAAATTGGGGAAAGATTGTCTTTTGGAAAGCGGAAAGATTTTCGGCCTCTTTCAGATGGCTCCGGCAGATTATTTCGCCAGCCAGCGGAAAAGGTTTCTTCAGGCTACAGGCCTTAAGGAAGAGGAAATATTGGAGCTGATCGCTAAGAGGGAGGCGGCCCGGAAAGCCAGGGATTGGGCCCTGGCCGACGAAATCCGCGCCCGCGCCCGCGCCCTGGGGATCCTTCTGGAAGATGGGCCAAAAGAAACCATATGGAAACCAGCTTGAAGAGTTCGGAGATCGGAGTTCGTATTTCGGAGTAAATATTTCCGACATCCGAACTAATTAGTTCCCATCCGGAAACCCCCTCTCCCCTTGCGGGAGAGGGTTGGGGTGAGGGGGATTAAAATGGAAGTCATAGAAATTTAAACCCCTTATCACCCCCACCCTCCCCTCCCCCGTCGAAGGGGGAGGGGAAAAGTTGAGTTTCCGGATGAGAACTAATTACTCTTCTCGTAACTTTTTAGCCATTCTAAAATCCCTCCCACCTTCCCCTGCCTACCGCAGGCAGGCTTTAATAAAGGGAGGAGATTAGATTTTCCCCCTTTGAAAAAAGGGAGGTGTGAAAAAATCGATTTGTTCCTTTCTCACGTCATTCCGGCGAAAGCCGGAATCCAGTTTTTTCAAAGCCTTAGCAATTTCCTGGACCCCGGCTTTCGCCGGGGTGAGGGCTAAAATTCAATTTTTTCACACCTTCAAGGGATTAAGGGGGATTTCATTCAGATTCTTTATATTTTTTGGATTTTTGAACTCTGTTTTTCATAAGGCTAAACTGTTACCTCTTTTTTTCATTTGTGTGTATAATAAAAATTATGGTAACACTTTAGCTCTTTGAAAAAAGGTGTGTTGTAAAGGCCAAGGGATTCCAGGGGCCGGGGGCCAGAGCGGAACGCTTGGAATCATAAGGCGCTTATTTCTCCGCATATGGGGCGGGCAAGAGCCCCGCCTCCTCCGGAGGAAAAGATCTTCTGTCTTCGTGGCCAAGCGGAAACCCAACCGATGCTTCCGGCGCGTTCCGCCCTAACCCCCGGCCCTCAACAAAGGCTTTAATACCATTTTTTCAAAGCGCTAAACTGTTACAAAATATGATGCTTTGTCATTCGTGTGGAAAAGAAATCGAGGGGGAGGGAAAGGTTGGCCGGCAGGAACTTTGCCCCCATTGCCGGAGCGATCTTCATTGCTGCTTGAATTGTTCCCTGTACGATGACTATGCTAAGAACAAATGCCGGGAATCCTCGACGGAATGGGTGAGCGACCGGGGGAAGAATAACTTCTGCGAGTTTTTTACCTTTCAGAAATCCGGGGCCGCCAGCGGGAAGATTCACCAACAGGAAGAAGCCCGGGCTAAACTGGAAGCCCTTTTCAGGAAAAAATCACCATGAAGGAGGTCATCTAAGATCCAAAAGATTTTTGGGAATGTCTTAGGACTGAAACCTTCCCAGAGCAAGAAAATATTATCCCTCTACCACCGGCGAATCCCCCCCCAGCGGGTGATTACTCCTGAGCTGGCCCGAACCCTTTCCGAGCTATCCTGGGACCTTAAGCGCCAAATGGCCGTCTTATTGGACCGGGGAGGCAACGTCAAATACGTTATTGTCGGCGGTCCTTTCGGAATATGGATTCCTGATCTTTCCGATTACCGCATGGGCAGCGGGCCCCGCCTTCGGGGACTGCGCTGTGTGCATACCCATCTCAGGGGAGAACCTCTAACTCACGACGATCTCACCGACCTGGCCCTTCTGCGGCTGGATTTGATGGCCGCGATCGAGGTTCTGGACCACGGCTTCCCCGGAAAAATCTCCCTGGCCAACCTGATTCCCTACAACGAAAAAGGGGATAATTGGCGCTGCTTAGAGCCTATCCCCCTTGCCAGTCTGGATGTGAACTGTCTGCATATGGTTCAGGCCCTGGAGGATGAATTTGCCAGAACCCGGAAAGGGCGCGCCGCCGGGGATCAACGCGACCGGGCCATTCTAATTCATGCCTCTTCGGCTCCCAGGTCTTTCATCGAGGATTCCCTGAATGAACTTTCTGACCTGGCGGATTCAGCCGGGGTGGTGGTCCTGGATAAGATCGGCCAGCGGCGCCATCAGTTCCATCCCCGTTATCTCATGGGCCGGGAAAAACTGATGGACCTTTCCATCCGGGCTTTTCAACTCGGGGCAGACCTGCTCATTTTCGACCAGGAGCTGAACCCCAGCCAGATGCGCTCCATCGCCGATCTTACTGACCTAAGGGTCATCGACCGCACCCAGTTGATCCTGGACATATTCGCCCAGCGCGCCCATACCTGGGAAGGGAAGCTTAAGGTGGAGCTGGCCCAGATGAAATATCTGCTCCCCCGCCTGACCACAAAAGACAGCGGCCTTTCCCGCTTGACCGGCGGAATCGGGGGGCGCGGGCCGGGCGAGACCAAACTGGAAATCGACCGGCGGAAAGCGCGCGACCGCATCCACCAGCTTAATCGAGAGATCGAGACGGTGAATCGCAACCGGAGGCTGCGGCGGGGGCTCAGGCAGAAGAACCGCCTGCCGATGATCTCCATCATCGGGTACACCAACGCCGGGAAATCCACCCTGCTGAACGCGCTGACCAAAAGCCGGGTGCACGTGGAGAACAAGCTTTTTGCCACCTTAGACCCCACCAGCCGGCGGCTTCGTTTTCCCCACGAACGGGACATTATCATCACGGATACGGTGGGTTTTCTGCGCAACTTGCCCAAAGACCTGCTGGACGCCTTTCGGGCAACTCTGGAGGAATCTAAGGAAGCCGACTTGCTTATGCACGTGATCGACTTAAGCCACCCGCGGTTTGAAGAACAGATGGAGGCCGTGGAAAAAATCCTCGAAGAACTGGAGCTGAATCGCATCCCCTTGCTAAGGGTTTTTAACAAGACGGACAAGGTAGACCCGGAAACAACCGAGAGCCTGAGCCGGGCTTTCAGAGCAGTCGGTATTTCGGCTTTGGACTCGAGAACCTTTCCTCTGTTGCTTAAGAAAGTAGAGGAGAAGCTCTCCCTCGACCAGGGCAGTTTTACCGATCAACCTGAAATAGCCTTGAATTGTCCCATGGAGACTCAGGTTCTATCCCGACAGGTCGTCTGAAAAATTCTTTGGGGAAAAGGAAATTTTAAACCATGCCCATCTACGAATACGAAGCCGCCTCTACAGGAAGGAGATGTAAAAAATGTGCCTTAACTTTTGAAGTCATCCAGCGCCTTTCTGACCCCCCCTTAAACTCCTGTCCTGAATGCAGCCAGGGGATAAGGCGAAAAATCTCCCGGCCCCGGGTGATTCTGCCGGGTTCGGCCCGAGGCACTGATGAGATAGAACAGAAAGTAGCCGAATATGAGCGGCAGGGCATGTACAGCCACGCCGCCGAACTGGCCGACAAAGAGAGCGAAAAACCCGAAAAAACTCACCTGAAAGAGCGAGCCATGGAAGACTACAAAAAAGCTGGCTACGATTTCTGAAGAAAGGAAACCCTTGTCTAAAAAATCCCATAAAAAAACCACCCCTTCATTTCCATCTCCGGAAATATTGGAGTTAATCAAAAGCCGCCACCCCCGGGCTCTTACCTTAAGCGAAATAGCCAAGGAACTTTGCCCAGGACCGGACCAGCGCAAAGAGCTGCGCCGGATGCTCAAGGATCTGACTCAAGACAAAAAAATCATCAAGCTCGACCGCAGGCATTATGGTTGGCCTGCGCCGGCAAAGGTTATCGTAGGCCGGGTGCAATTGCACCGGGATGGATTCGGCTTTCTGGTTCCTGAAGATTCCAATCTTAAAGACATTTTCCTTGGCCGGCAGGAAGTCCGGCATCTAATGCATGGCGACCGGGTAGCCTTCCATCTTGGCCCCAAAGACCCGGGGCAGAAATATGGGCCCCGATCTGTAGAAGTTCTGGAGCGCGCCCATCTGCAGGTTGTGGGGCGTTATATGGCGGGGGCCAAATATAATTTCGTCGTCCCCGACGACCATCGTCTTGCCCGGGAAATCCGCATCCCCAAGAAGGCCGCAGGCAAAGCCCGGGAAAACAATATCGTGCTAACTGAAATCACCCGCTATCCGACTAAGCAGGAAGGCCCTGAAGGAAGAATTCTGAAAGTCCTCGGCGACCCCGATGATCCCCGCCTGGACTCGGAGATCATTATCCACAAGCACGATCTGCCGGATGCTTTTCCTGCGGAAGTCCTGAAGGAAGCCGCGGCCATTCCTCAAAAAATTTCTGCCGGGGGAGTCGCCGGCAGAAAAGATTTGCGATCCTTCAATTTTTTCACCATAGACGGGGAGACGGCCCGCGATTTTGACGACGCCGTGGCCATTTCCCGCTTGTCCGGAGGACGTTTCCGCCTCTTAGTCTCCATTGCCGATGTCAGCCATTACGTAAAGGAAGGATCGATGCTCGACCAGGAAGCTTTCCAGCGGGGCACCAGCGTCTATTTTCCTGAACGCGCCCTGCCCATGCTGCCACCCCGGCTTTCTACCGGAATCTGCAGCCTTAACCCGCAAGAAGACCGTATGACCATGACCGTGGCCATGGAATTTGACCGGCAGGGGCGGATGACCGGCGCAGATTTTTTTCCAAGCGTCATCCATAGCCAGGCCCGCCTCACCTATACTATAGCCAAGGAAATTCTGCTTAACCACAATCCGGAATTTATTTCTATCTATCCGTCCGTTGCTGAAGACCTTAAGACCATGGCCGCTCTTTGCGGGGCGATCCGCGCCCGAAGGATGGAGCGGGGCTCCATAGACTTTGACCTGCCCGAGCCCCAGGTGATTTTGGACGTCCAGGGGCAGATTGAAGAAATCGTCCGGGCTGAGCGGCACATCGGCCACCAGATCATCGAAGAATTCATGATCGCAGCCAATGAAGCAGTGGCCGGATTTCTCAGCCGGGAAGAAGTTCCCTTTTTGCGGCGGGTGCACGAGCCACCGGATGAAAAGAAAATTGGCGAGTTCAAAGAATTCGTCTCCCACCTGGGCTATCGATTAATTTACAAGAAAGAACTTCATCCCCTGGCCTTCCAGCGGCTTCTTACGAAGGCCCGGGGAAAACCGGAAGAGAAGCCCATTAATTACCTGCTCCTCCGCTGCCTGAAACAGGCCCGCTACTCGGAGAAAGGACAGGGCCATTTTGCCCTGGCCTCCCCCCACTATCTGCACTTCACCTCTCCTATCCGCCGCTACCCGGACTTAGTGGTCCATCGCCTTCTGAAAGAAGCGCTCAAGTCCGGCAAAATGACGGAAAAACGGCGCGAGCGCTGGGAGAAGAAGCTGCCGCAGATCGCCGAGAATTCTTCCCGGCGGGAACGGGTAGCCATGGAAGCCGAACGGGAGATCGTTGACCGCAAGAAAGTGCAGTTCATGAGGGACAAAGTCGGCCAGGAATTCAACGGCTACATCTCCGGCGTTCTTTCCTTCGGAATCTTCGTAGAACTGGAGGGCTTCTTCATCGAAGGGCTGGTCCGCCTGACCCGGCTCCCCAAAGACCGATACCGGTTTTGGGAAGCGAAGCACACGCTTATGGGCGAGAGAAGCAAAAAGACTTATCGCCTGGGAGATCGAGTGAGAGTGAGGGTGGATGCGGCCAACCTGGAGCGCAGGCAGATTGATTTCAGTCTCATCCAGTGATAGAAAATAATCATGGAAATAATCCGGAAAGAGAAAGATTTCAAGCGCGAATTTAAAAATCCAGTCTTGACCATCGGGAATTATGACGGGGTGCACCTGGGCCACCAGCGCATCTTCCAGCGGGTCAAGGAGAAAGCCGGAGAGATCGGCGGGCAATCGATCGTTTACACTTTTGAGCCCCATCCGGTGGAATTGCTGGCCCCGGAGCGCAAACCCTTATTGATCACACCTTTAAAGGAAAAGCTCATCTTGATTGCAGAGCAGGGCATTGACCTAATCATCTGCGCCAATTTTTCCCCGAAATTCGCCAGCCAAACCCCGGAGGATTTCGTTAAAACCATACTTTATGATCAGATTAAAATCCGCCAGCTTTTCGTGGGACACGACTATACTTTCGGCAAAGACCGCCGGGGAAACATCGCTATGCTCATGGAATTGGGCAGAAAGCTCGGGTTCAACGTGGAAGTAGTCGAAGCCGTGCGCGTGGGGGGCGCAGTAGTTTCCAGCACCCGCATCCGGGAGCTCATCCAGAAAGGAGAAATGCCGGAAGCAGCGAAGATGCTTGGCCGGAACTACCTTCTTGCCGGCAAAGTAATCCGCGGCCACGGACGGGGCAGCAAACAGTTGGGTTTCCCCACGGCTAATTTAAGACCTGAAGGGGCTCTTTTCCCCAGGCCCGGAATCTACGCCACCTGGGCTTATCACGAAGGCCAGAAATACGCGGGCGTGGCTAACCTTGGCTGGAATCCCACCTTCCACGATCGGAAATTCTCCATCGAAGTGCATATCCTCAACTTTGACCTGGAAATCTACGGCCATCCCTTGCGGGTGGAATTCGTGGAGCGCCTGCGCGACGAAATCGCCTTCCGCAGCCCGGAAGAACTGGTTTCCCAGATCAAAAAAGATATTTCCCGGGCGAAGAATATTTTAAAGGCCGAATAAAAAGGCCTTAGAAAGGGGCGGGCCATGAACGAGTGGAAAAAAACTTCTTGTGTTCTTTGTTTCAACAATTGCGGCATCGAAGTCATCACCAAAGGGAGCAGGATCGTCAAAGTCAGGGGAGACCGGGATAATCCCCGCTCCCAGGGATACCTGTGCCGGAAAGGGGCGAACATCGCCTATTTCCAGAATAACCCCGAACGGCTGAAGTTTCCCCTGAAACGCGCGGGAGACCGCTTTGAGGGCGTTTCCTGGGATAGCGCCCTTAATGAGATCGCCGGCAGGCTCAAGGAGATCGTTAAAACCCATGGGCCAAAGTCTGTGGCTTACATGGGCGGCGGCGGCCAGGGTTGTCATTTCGAAGCGGCCTTTGGCGTCCGTTTTCTCCAGGGGTTGGGGTCAAAGAACCATTACAGCCCTTTGGCCCAGGAACTTACCGGGTTTTTCTGGGCTATGGGCAAGGCTTTCGGCCGACAATACCTGCATGCAGTTCCGGACATTTATGGCTCCGACTTCCTCGTCTTCTGGGGAGCCAATCCCCTGGTGAGCCATGATATCCCCCGGGCCCCTTTGATTCTCAGGAACAAGAAAAAAGAAGCAGGCTCTATCATTGCTGTGGTGGACCCACGGGCGACTGAGACAGCCAAACTGGCCGACATTCACTTGCAGCTCAGGCCCGGGACAGACGCCTTGCTTTTTAAGGCAATGATCAAAACTATTTTGACTGAAGGGCTTGTGGCTAAGGAATACCTGGCCTCCAGGGTTAATGGCTTCGAGGCCATCAGGGGATGGTTTGATGACGTGGATGTGGAAGAAAACTGCCGAGTCTGCGGCCTGGACCCTGGCGCTGTCCGGAAATTTACCCGGCTGTTTGCCGCCCGCAAAACTTCCATGCGCAGCGACCTGGGCATCCTCATGGGGCGGCACAGCACCCTGAATTCTTATTTGGAACTGCTCCTTCTTACTCTTTCGGGGCGCATCGGAGTAAACGGCGGCAATGTGTTTCCGGGCCACTTGATGCCCATGGGATCGCACACCCCTGACGATGACCCGCGCACCTGGAAGACCGTGATCACAAACGTTCCCTTGATCATGGGCGTTTTTCCCCCGAATGTTCTGCCGGAAGAAATCGACAATGACCACCCGGAGCGCATCCGCGCCCTGATCGTCAGCGGCTCAAATCCCTTGCGCTCCTACGCCGACACTACCGCCTATGAGAAGGCCTTTGCCAGGCTGGACTTGTTAGTGACGATTGAAGTGGCCATGACTGAGACAGCGGTTCTTTCCCATTTCGTCCTTCCAGCTAAGTCCGGCTATGAGAAATGGGACGGCACTTTCTTCCAGTGGAATTATCCCGAATACTACTTTGACATGCGCCGGCCCGTGGTTGAGCAAGACGGCGAGCAAGTGGAAGAATCGGAAATCTATGTAAAGCTGGCCGAAAGGCTTTCTATGATCCCCGATTTTCCGCCTGAACTCGGCGCCCTGGCCCGGGACCGGGCGAAATATGGTGCGGCCCTTTTGGAATACCTTCAGTCCAACCCCGCGGCCGGGCCCTGGCTGCCCTACATTCTGGCCAAAACCTTAGGGAAGGAATTGGGCTCGAATAACCTGGCCGCGCTCTGGGGGTTGCTGGCGCGCTTCCCCATGATGCATGCCGCAGATGTCGCCCGGGCCGGATACAAGGTCGGGCCCTTTACCGGCGAGGAGATCTTCCGCAAGATTCTTACCACATCCGGCGGCGTCAAAATCGGCATGGTGGATACAGAAAATAATATTTCTGCCCTTAAGACCCCGGACAAAAAAATCCATATCCACTTCCCCGAGATGGAATCCTGGATGAAAGAGGTAAAACCGGCGGCCGAGGAGGCGGCCCTTTCGAACAAAGAGTATCCCCTGGTGCTCATGGCCGGAAACCATATGGAAATGGTGGCCAACACCATCATGCGCGACCCGGCCTGGAATGAATCCAGGCGGGCCTGCACCATGCGCCTAAACCCGGCCGATGCCGCGGAACTCGGGATTGGGGATGGAGAAGCGGCGGTGATCGAGACCGAGGCCGGATCGGTCACTGTGGAAGCTGAGGTTGTCGGCTCTTCATACCGGGGGCAGGTGGTCATTCCTCACGGCTTCGGCCTCGTGCATCTTAAAAAAGTTTACGGGGTCAACGTAAACCGCCTGGCCCCGGCAAAGCATCGGGACCGTCTGGCGGCCACGCCCTTGCACCGTTATATCCCCTGCCGGGTGCGCAAGGCGTAGAGACGGTATTTTAAGGTTTTAAGGTGGTATTTATGACTTTTGTTTTCTTAATCTTCGCTTATCTTCTGGGTTCGGTTCCAACCGGCGTAATCCTGGCCAGGGCTTTCAGCGACGTGGACCCCCGCACCCAGGGCAGCCGAAACATCGGGGCCACCAACGTGTTCCGCACGGTGGGGAAAAAAATAGGCGCTATCACCCTTTTGGGGGACATTTTAAAAGGCTTCATCCCGGTTGCCCTTGCCAGAGGAGGGTATATCGATTCCCACTTCTGGGTGGGCGCTGTGGCCCTGGCAGCATTTCTTGGCCATCTCTACCCGATCTTCTTAAAATTCAAAGGGGGCAAGGGAATTGCCACTGGCCTGGGTGTCTTTCTGGCCCTCTCTCCCCTGCCGGCCGTCCTCTCCCTTCTGGTCTTTGCCGCGGTGGTTTCCCTTTGGCGTTATATTTCTTTGGGCTCACTTTCGGCAACCGCCGCCTTTCCTGTTCTCCTTACCGCCCTCAACCCACATCAAATCTATATCCCCTTTGCCCTGGTCATCGCCGTCCTTATCTTTTACCGTCATCGTGAGAATATCGAGCGTCTGCTGGCCGGTAGGGAATCAAAGTTCAGGGAGAATAAAAAGAGTCCCCAGTCCCCATAGCTTTTTTTGTTTGTTCACAGTCCTTCATTATAGTGAACGGCAAAAGAAAGTTGTCATTTTTCCCCCGGTGTCCAGCAAAAAGATATGAGACCCAATCGGTTTACAAAAAGGGGGCGCAAGGGGGAATCCCCCGCCATTGCGGGATTTGTGGGTGGCCAACCGGCATCAAATTATTATAGAGGGGTCATCTCCAAATTAATACCGACGCATTAAATAACCTGTCATTGCGAGGAGTGGAACGACGAAGCAATCCCATGAAGAATGAGATTGCCGCGCCCCTTGGGCTCGCAATGACTTGTAAAGACATTTATTACGCTCGTATTAGTTGATCGAATATTTTATCAAAATTAGGTAAGGGATCGGAAGGAAAGGCAGATTGCGCCGCAAGCATCGGCGGGATATTCACTTCCCTAACCCACCCGGCTCGCCTTCCGCAAAGCTAAGCGGGGGCGGGAAAAGAAAGGTGCGGAGGATAGAAGAACACCCCCGCCCCAGCTTAAGAGGGATACGTGCCTCATGATTGCCAGCAATATGCCTTTCCTTCCGAGCCCCGAAAAGTTCAGGACATTTTACCCATCCCGGCTCTCTGGGCCTCAACTAATTTGGAGATGATTCTTATAGAGGAAAGGAGAATATAGGTTGTTTGATTTCACCAGGGGCGCGGTTAAATTTATCAAGGGGGGTCGGTATCCCTTTTGCCATTCTGTTTTGATCGACGATCGGGTAAAGGCTGTGATCGACGCCGCCAGCGATCAGCATAAATTACAGGCTTTCAAAGATCATGGGCCCGTTGATTACCTGATCACCTCCCATGCCCATGAAGACCATCTGGTCTTCAATTTCCTCTTTCCCGCATCCACTTTTTGCGCTCATGCCCACGATGCTCCCCACTTCGAGAACCTCAATTCCTTAATAGATTGTTACGGCGATATGGGCCTTGAGGAGATGGAAAAATGGCGTAATTTTTTTCTTGAAGAATGCCATTACCAACCGCGCCGGGTTGATCTTTACCTTGATGATGGCCAGGTTATGGAATTGGGCGATACAAGAATGGAGATCATTCACACCCCGGGCCATACCCGCGGCCATCTTTGTTTTTATTTCCCTAAGGAAAAAATTCTCTTTACCGGCGACCTGGACCTTACCCGCATTGGACCGTACTATGCCGACCGCAACTCGAACCTTGAAGAAACCATCCAATCCCTGGAGCGGCTGAAAACTTACGATGTGGAAACTTTTTTAACCGCCCACGGAAAAGGAATCTATGATGGGAACCCGGCCTATATTGACCGGTATCTCAATATCATCTTCTTGCGGGAAGAGAAGCTGATTAATCTTTTAAAAAGAGGCCCAAAAACTCTGGAACAAGTGGTCGAAGAAGGAATCATTTATGGCCAATACCCTGGCGTTTTGGGCGCCTGGGATTTAGCCCTTTCCGAAAGGGGCATGATGATCAAACACCTGGACCGGCTGAACAAAATGAGTCGGGTGCGCCAGGAAGGAGACCTTTTTATCCTGACTCAATAGCCGTCCATAGCTGATGATAAGGGGGAGAGCAGACTTAACCATAGGTGAAGCGGTGCAGACAATTAGATATTCCGGTGCAAGGGTGGCGCGTTCCCGCAAACATTCCCTTCACCCGTTCCACCTTCCCCTGTTCCCCACTTGCGCTCAAATTTCCTTGACACACAATTACCTTCCCAGTATATTCTCACTAAAAAAAGGGAGTTCCAATCACACGCAGGAGACCCGAAACAAACTATCAAGACCAATGCCAAAAAGATGAGTAGACCAGCAAAAACATATTCCAAGGGTCTCGCGGAGAACGGTTACGAGTCCGGGAAGCGCATGGAAAGAGCTCATCGGTTCAACAATCGTCGGCTGATTGGCCGGGCGAGCGACCGCCGCAGTAAGATGATTGCTTTCGGCTATTATGGCGGGAAATTTTCCCACCTGGATTTCATTCTACCGCTACTGCCAACCACTTTCACTCATTTCTGTGAGCCTTTCGGCGGCTCCGCGGCTATCCTAATCAACCGGCCGCCCGCGCCTGCCGAGACGTACAACGATTTAGATTCTGAGGTGGTAAACTTCTTTCGCTGTTTGCGAGATCACGGCGACGAGCTTATCCGATTGATCAGTTTGACGCCCTTCTCGCGCGAGGAATTGGTGAAAGCCTGCCGTCCCGAGCACGATCTTTCGCCGATTGAGCGCGCCCGTCGCTTTTTCGTTCGCGCGCGCCAGACCCGAACTGGGTTGGCGCAGACAAGCTCCGAGGGCCGATGGGCTCATTGTGTTTTGACGTCGCGCGCCGGTATGGCCGGAGCTGTGTCGCGTTGGTTAGGCAGTGTGGAAGGTCTGCCTCAGATAGTGCAGCGACTACAGCGCGTTCAGATAGAGAACGCCCCCGCGAACGAAATAATTCGCCGCTACGATTCGCCAGGAACGCTTTTCTATTGCGACCCGCCTTATCCTCACGAAGCCCGCGGCGACAGCAAGGCATACGGGTACGAAATGACTGACCCCGAACATGAGGAGCTTGCAAAACTCCTTCACTCCGTGCAAGGCGCTGTAGCGATATCAGGTTATCGTTGCCCCCTGATGGATCGGCTCTATCGTGACTGGATCAGGGTTGATGCCAATACGCGCCTCTGCAATTCGTCGAAAGGCGAACGCACAGAATCGGTCTGGGTGAATTACGATCCGGAATCTCATTCGCAAGTCTACAATTATGCTTTGACCGATAAAAACCTTTTTCTTTTTGAGCGACCACCTCATTATAAGATGCGACAACATGGTAAGAAAAAAAGATGATACTGAAACCCTTGATCTAAAGAAGGCTGCGAAGTTGCTTGAGGCGCACTGGCAAGCCGTTGTCGAGGGAGCAAGCGCAAAGCCTGATATCAAATACGTTTCTGATATCACCTTATGCCAGGCAATTCAGGCCTCAGTCAACCACAAACAAGTGGCCTATCGTTTTTGCCTGCCAATCCAGCTTCTGGGAAAGATAACTAACCCAATGCTTGACTGCCTGCGCCTCCAAAAGAGGAAAGGGGATCCAAGCGATGTCACCGGATGGGACGCGCGGAGCTTGGGGAGTAAAGTGGTCGCGCCTTTCAATCAACGCCAGGAAAATATCCTCGGCACTTCCGCCGACCCTTACGTCGGCAATCCCATGCGCATTCCTCGTATGGCGCGTAATGACCAAAGTAAGAAGGACATGACTAGATGGAACACCCTTGTGGACATCTTGGAACAAGTAGAGTCCGGGGGTGATGCCGATTTCATTGAAGCGGTGTTTCGGCAAGTCTTGCTGGAAATGTTTCGTCGGCAGAAATCCCTTCGCTTTGCTTATCCTTTGCCGCCGCGCATTAGCCTGGAAGGCGCCCTTTCGCTCGCTCAAAGCTTTTTGCAAGAGAAATCTGGAGGCGATCGAAGTCTGGCCCTTTGCGGCGCAATCTTTGACGCCATAGGAATTCACTTTGGCCTTTATGCGAAGGTTGACCGGGCTCGAATAAACGCTAGCGATGAAGCTACTGGTCAGGCTGCCGATTTGGAATGCGTTGATGCCCAAGGTAAAGTCGTTCTGGTTGTTGAGGTAAAAGATCGCACATTGACGTTAACCGATGTTGAGGGAACGCTGCAAAAATGCCGGCAACGCCAGATCAAGGATATCTTTTTTACAACTCCCGGAGTTAAAGGCGGTGAACAGCCTGCCCTCAATGGGCGTATTGCGCGTGCCTTTGCGAGTGGCCAGAACCTTTATGTTTTCGAGTTTTCCGAGTTTGCCCGAAGTGTTCTGGCGCTTGGGGGAGAGACCATTCGCATCACATTTCTTCAAAAAGTAGGCGAGCATCTTGATAGTTGGAACACTCAACCGTCCCACCGCCAAGCTTGGAAGAAACTGTTGGAAAGCATCTAAGGACAAAACCAAGAAGAAGATATTCTATATCCCCCCTGCCGTGAGAAAAAAATCAAGGGATATTTGCGGGTAGAGTAGAGAGCTGGCGAAGTGGCGACGTCCTTCTATCTCCGGCTCTCCCTCATCAGTAGGGTCGAGGACTGGGGGTGTTATTTCTCAGATTATTAACAACTTTTTTCAAAATGAATATTGTCCATATTGCTATTGATGTAATGGATTGCTCCAGTTTGCTGAAGCCGGACCCGGGTCCGCCCTTACTGCCCGCGGATAATCCTGAAACATGAAATGGTGAAGGGCGCGGCAATCTATGGCCTTCCAATACCTGACCATTCCACATTTTTGACCTGTAAAGCAGCCGTGGCACACATTTGCCTGCAAATAAAAGCAATCCGGGCAAGGTCTAACCAGGATTTGGGCATCCAGGAGGGCCAGGCATTGCTCGGCCGAAAAAATGGCCATCGACCCCATGCCCCGGGGAGCCTCGCAACAAAAGGAAAAAATTCCAGAAGGATCAAAAGAAATAACCCCCCGCCTTGCTGCCCCGCAGCCCCGGAGGGGTTCGGTTTGCTGGAGAACAAGGTTACGGAAACTTAGGCTTTTCAGGTTCTGGAAGAGTTTTCTCATTTCCGCTGGGGCCGGGAGAAGTCCCCGGGTTGGATAATATCGCAGGCCCAGTCTCGGCAACCCTCCCCCTTCTTGAGTTAGGGTTTCGGGGGCAATGATCGTGTCAAAGCTGATTCCAACCTTTTGGCCGTAGGGCTCAAGCATTACATCAAGCCCGGTTAGCCAGCTCTCGAAGATGAAAATATTATGTTGAGAAATGACTGAGCGCAGGCGCATCTGGCCCCCGCGTTCGAGCCCGGCTTGCAGAAAGTTTAAAGCTCTCTCCCAGCTTCCATCCCGCAAAAAGTCCTGAACTTCCCGCGGCCCATCCAGGCTCAATTCTAAAGAGACCCGGGGATGTTGGATAAGGTCATGGGGAAGAGTCTGGAATGGAATAACGCCGCTGGTGACGATCTTCACGGATTGGGCACAATCCAGGGCGGCAGCAAGGATCATTGGCAGATCCTGGCGCAAGAATGGTTCCCCGCCTTCCAGACTGACGAGTTCTATCTGGCGAAGACGAGCGAATGAGGCCACAATTCTTGCCCATTCACGGGCGCTAAGCTCCCGAATGGGGGTTTTTTCTACACTGCAGTACCGGCAACGAAGCGGACATCGGGAGGTCAGGGCGATATCCAGCGATAAATTTTTATTCTTTAAAACAGTCATTTACCAGATCCAAGCCACAAAAATGTTTAGGATCTAAAAAGCCCTAAGCCTCCGCAGCCAGCTTCTTGCCCAGTTCTAAGGCCGCTGCCATCAACTCCTTGTTTCGCCGGATCTCCCCGGCCTTCCAGGCGCTTCCATAGACCATTCCCACAATTTTCGCTCCGATGAAATTGAGGGCGTCCTGAAAAGTGCGCAGGGCGTTAACCGCGCCCGAGATAAAAGGGTCGGCATCCGCGTAGGTCAGGACAATGCCGAATTTTTTCCCCGCTAATTCATAACCCTCATCGCTCCCCAGGGCATACCAGCGGTCCATGAATAATTTCGTTTGGGCCGAGACCGTAAACCAGTAGATGGGGCTGGCGACAACGATAGCATCGGCGCTTCTTAGCTTTGGATACAACTTCTGCATATCGTCATCCAGAACGCAGTCGATCTTTGTTTTCTTCCGGCAGGCATCGCAGGCGGTACAGGGTCTGATATTCATATCGTGCAGGTAAAAGGTCTCGACCAAGGCTCCGCCTGCTTTGGCCCCCGCAGCCACTTGCTTTGCCAGAATAGAGCTGTTCCCTTTTTTCCGGGGGCTTCCCAGCACAATCATGACTTTCTTTTTTTCCATCTTCTTTCCTCCTGTTTTTAGAATGAACTAATAATAATGATGGATTCGTAAAAAGCCTTTTTATCTAATTTTCGTCATTCCCGCGAAAGCGGGAATCCAGGGATTCCTGTGAAAACAGGAATCCAGTTTCATTTTGTATATAGTTCCCTGCTTCCGCAGGGATGGCATCTGGACTCCTGCTTTCGCAGGAGTGACGGCTTTTCCGACTTTTTACGAGATCATCAATAATATTTCTTGCGATTAAATCCATCTTTTAAGATGGGTAAAGGCAAAGGAAAAAGCTTTAACTGCCTGCCCTGCAGCTTGCCTCAAGGGCTGATAAGAGGAATGCCAGGATATATTAACCGGCTAAGAATACGGAAGTATTCCTTGCCTGCCGGCATTTAAGGGTATATCCCCCTCAACCGCGTCGCCTCAGCCACTCTTCCAATGCCCAGCATCAAAGCAGCCGTGCGCATATCCACTCTTTCCCTCTGGGAGATATGCAGAACTTCGGCATAACTCTTTTTGAGAATGCGGATTAACCGTTCAGAGATCTCCTCTTCGCTCCAGAGCAATTCCTGGAGGTTCTGCACCCATTCAAAGTAGGAGACGGTGACGCCCCCGGCATTGGCCAGAATGTCCGGGACGATTAAAATCCCCCGGTCTCTTAGTATCTCATCTGCTTCCGGGGTGGTAGGACCATTGGCTCCCTCGACAATCATTCTGGCCTGAATCTTCGGCGCGTTTTTATGGGTAATCTGATTTTCTATGGCCGCAGGGATGAGGATGTCGCATTTCAGTTCTAAAAGCTCGGCATTGGTAATCGCCTCCCATCCGGTAGATTCTCTGGTGATGAAGCAGGAGTACTGATTCCGGCAACTCAAAGCTTCGGCAACATTCAATCCCTTCTCGTTATAGATTCCCCCCTGATAGTCGCTGATGGCCACCACCTTCGCCCCAGCCCGGTCGAAAAACTGGGCAGCAGTGCCCCCCACGTTTCCGCAACCCTGGATGACCACCCGCGCTCCTTCGATCGGGAAATTATGGATATGGGCTGCTTCCTGAGCAATAATAAAGGCTCCTTTTCCCGTTGCTTCCATCCTTCCCAGAGAGCCGCCCAGTTCCAGCGGTTTGCCGGTCACCACTCCAAAAACAGAGTAACCTTTCAGAATGCTGTAGGTATCCATGATCCAGGCCATCACCTGGGGATTGGTATGAACATCCGGCGCCGGAATATCCCGGTCAGGACCGATCATCATGGCGATTTCCCACACATACCGGCGGGTCATGTTCTCCAATTCCTGTATGGACATGCTTTTAGGATCACACTGGACTCCTCCCTTAGCTCCCCCAAAAGGGATATTGACCACGGCGCATTTCCAGGTCATCCACATGGCCAGAGCTTTCATTTCGTCCAGGTCAACATCCGGATGATAACGGATTCCTCCTTTGGCCGGCCCCCGGGTCACGTCGTGCTGAATCCGATATCCGGTGAAAATTTTAAGGCTACCGTCATTCATTTTGACGGGAAAGTGTACGGTGAGCTCCCGCTTGGTTTCCTTAAGCTTCTCGCGGATGCCGGGATCTAATTTTAGATGCTCCGCGGCAATGTCCACCTGTCTCCGAGCTACGTCGAGCGAGTTGATTTTTTCCTCTGTTTCCATGAACAAGATTACCTCCTTAAAAATATTTATCATGGAGTTACCAGGATCTTGATGTCTTCCTGGTTTTTTCCGGTCAGAACTTCGAACCCTTCCGTGGATATCTGTTCGAGGGGAATGATCCTGGTAATTATCGACTCAGGTTTGATCCCCCTGGATTCGATCCATTCCATAGCCAGAGGAGGATTAGCGGAGTTCATCCCCATCATCGTAGTCTCCCGGGTTACGAATCCGAGCATGTGAATGGGAACGCGGTCGGTAAAAATTCCTTGAACAATGACTTTTCCCCGGTGGCGTACGGAAGTCAAACAGTCCTTCAAAGTTGCCTCGATCCCTACCGCCTCGATGGCCGCATCTACTCCCCGACCAGAGGTAAGCTCTTTGATCTTAGCCGGTGTTTTGTTTTCCAGAGGGTTGAACGCCAAAGTGGCGCCCAGCTCTTCGGCTTTTTTCCTTCTGTTTTTTAGGAGGTCTGTCATATAGACAGTTTTTACGCCAATCGCTTTCAGGCCAAGCAAGAGCATAAGCCCCACTGGACCGGCGCCGGCAATAAGGACTGTATCGCCTGGTTGAATGGCGCCATGTTCGATGGCATAGGCAGCCCCGGCGAGCGGCTCCACTACCGCTGCTCTTTCCCAGCTCATGTTGGGAGGAATCTTCAGAATTCTTTCTTCCGGGCAGACCAAATATTCAGCATAAGCCCCGTTGGCAAAAGCGATGACCGGATTTCCAACTTGATAACCTTTAACCTCGGGCCCGACTTCCACGATTTCCCCGCAAGCTTCATGCCCGAATGGGCTCTGGGGAAAAAGGCCGTGTAAGTATTCGTGCAGATCAGAGCCGCAAATGCCGCAATATTTAACCCTGATTTTTACTTCTTTAGGCCCGGGTTTCGGCTCTTCAACCTCTTCCACCCGGACATGCCGGATGCCGTAGTACACAGCCTTTTTCATGGCGGCGCCCTCTCTTCTATCCTTTTTGCAATCGAGCTTAACAAATATAGACAAGAAGTGTCAATGTGTTCCGCATTCCCAAAATTAGATCTTTGCGCCCACTAACCTTGCCTTTTTCACTTTTGCATAAATTGATGAATTCACAGTGATAGACGAAGCCCGGACGGGAGGGGGATGAAAGAGGGAGTGAAAGGAGTGCTGCCTTGTGCTCCCGAGAGATTCCCCCTCCCGTCCGGGCCGGGTCCTGACTATCATTCTGAAATCATAAACGATAATCAAAAGTGAAGGGGGCAGGGTCCAATAATTTCTTGACATTTTTCTGCGGATCATCTAAGTTTCCTGCCATGTTGAACCAATTTCAGGAGATTATCCAAAATATTATTTCCCTCAAGCCTACCGAAGGCCAGAGCAAAGTCATGCCCTTAAAGCTGGCTTTGCAGAGGTATGTTCAACCCGGCATGGCCCTCCATCTGGGGACAGCCTCAACTCCCCCTATTGTTAGCATTTACGAATTGACCCGCCTCTTTCGGGGCGCGGATCCAAAATTCACCCTCGTTACCCTGGGTTTAACTACCATCCATTCCCTGCTGGTGCATGGGGGGTTGTTGCGCAAGGCCATCACTACCTACTTAGGAGATTCTTATCCTTCCCCCGCGCCTAACCCTATCTTGCAAAAGGCTTTTCGCGCCGGAAAGATGGAGGTAGAACATTGGTCTTTATTCTCGCTCGTCCAGCGCTTAAAGGCTGGAGCTCTTGGCCTGGGATTCCTCCCCACTCGTTCCATCCTGGGGAGCAACATGGAGAAGGACAACCGGGAGAATTTTCTGGCGCAGGAAGACCCCTTCGGAGAAAGCGGGCGCGTTGGCCTTCTGCGCAGTCTTATGCCGGACATCTCCTTTTACCACGGCTTGGCTGCTGATCCTCAGGGCAATACTC
Source organism: Deltaproteobacteria bacterium (assembly GCA_016875165.1). Classification (GTDB taxonomy): domain Bacteria; phylum Desulfobacterota; class SM23-61; order SM23-61; family SM23-61; genus JAHJQK01. The sequence continues at coordinate 3,194 of VGSF01000032.1, read as the reverse complement.
TTTTTGCCCCACCCTACGCTGAAAATCTTTATGGAGCCCTGGCCAGCAAACAAGGCGTGATCGTTACCGCGGAAAAAATTGTCTCCACGGATTTTCTGCGCCAGCATGCCGGTTTTGTCCGTTTACCGGGATACCGGGTATTGAGCGTTTCCGAAGTTCCCTTCGGAGGACATCCCAGCGGCTGTAATGTCCATGGAGTGGAAGGTATTGAAGGGTACGCTGTGGACAACCCCTTTGTCCTTGAGCTAAGACAGGCCTGCCGGAAAAAAGAAACATTGGATTCCTGGATGGAGGAGTGGGTGTTTAAATGTCCGGACCGGGCGGATTACTTGAAAAAACTGAGCCAGGCTCGTTTGGCCACCCTCAAAGAAAAATCTCATCCGCATGCCTGGCTCCATGATTTGGAATCTGTCCGCCCCCAGATCCAGACCGGGGAAACAGCCAATGCCCTGGAGCGTATGGTTGTCGCTGCGGCCCAGGAAATCATCTCCCGGGTAAGGCAAAAAAATTACCGCACCCTTCTGGCAGGAATTGGAGCTTCGAATTTGTCGGCCTGGCTGGCCATGTATCTCTTACGGCAAGAAGGGTGCGAGGTTGATGTGATGGCCGAGATCGGTTTTTTCGGGTATCTTCCCCGTCCGCCCGATCCCTTCATCTTCAACCTTTCCAATATTCCTACCTGCAAGATGCTGACCGACATTTCCGAAGTCCTGGGTCTGCTCATGGGCGGAAGGAATCAGCGTTGTCTGGGAGCTTTGAGCGCCGCGCAAGTGGACCGTTTCGGCAATCTGAATTCCACGATCGTGCCCCCCAATCTTTTGATCACCGGATCAGGGGGAGCCAATGACGTTGCTTGCGGCGCCTCCGAGGTTTTGGTGGTCATACCTCACTCGGTTTTCCGCTTCATTCCCCAGGTTCCTTACATCACCGCCCCGGGGGATCGCGTGCGAACGCTGGTTTCTACCCTCGGTCTCTTTGAAAAGATTGACGGCCAGAAGGAATTTACTCTGACGGGAATCATTCAGGATGGCAATTCATCGCCGGAAGAAATCGTTCGTTCCATAAAATCCCAATGCGGTTGGGACCTGAAGATTGCCTCCAGCTTAAAGACCATTGACCTGCCGACTTCTGAAGAGCTGGCCCTTCTCCGTCTTTTCGACCCGCAAAGGTTTTTCCTTACGGAATAAAATAAAAGGCGCAAGGCTTAAATTAGCCACAGAGGGCACAGAGATCACAGAGATATAAAGAAATATTTTAAAAAAGAAAAAAATTTAGGACACAGATAACCACTGATGAACACAGATATAATTAAAATATGCTTAACATAATTTTCAAGTTTTGAACGTTAGAGGTTAAGCCTAATTTGCCCAAGGTGATGATCTCGTAAAAAGTCTGAAAATCAGTTCTCTGGACTCCGGTTTTCACCCCCGGATTACGACATTCCGGGGCAGGCTTAGTGACGACTTTTTACGAAGCCATCAAAGGTGCATCATTCTCTTATCCGCTTGAGCTCAAGCTTTACCGCATTCGATTTGTCCAGGCATTCGAGCTCGACAACCTCCGGGCCGCCCCACTCAGCCGGAAATCCTCCTCCAAACTGGAGCATAATAACGTAAGGGAAAATATCATGGTAGAAAAAACCGCACATTCCCCCGGTATTATGCCCGCTGAGTTCAATCTGCTCGCCTACCTTATGGCCGGCATGGCAGTGCCCCTTCACGCTCTTAATCGTGCCCACTACCCTATACCCGACTCTTTTTTCTTCGGCCATTTTCTTACACCTCCCTTAGGCTTTTGATTCATTTCAAGGCCAAAATAGGGAAAGAGAACATTCACAAGTTAAGTGAACTAAAGTGCCTAAAGTTAAAAAAGGAAATTCCTATACAATAAAGCTAAAATCTAACGAAACAAAATGGCCAGAGCGCCATGAATGGTCGCAGCGATGAACAGGGTGATCCCGGTTTTTCTATGAACCGCAGAGGGCGTTTTTATCCATCGTAAGCCAGTGCTGAGTTGAAAAAGCAATAAAAGAAAATTGACCATTCCCAGAATAGGAATAATGTCTCCAATCTTCATAAGACAAGACCTCCGTTAATCGGGGCAATTTATAGGCGGCCAGCTTCTCCTGGTAATACTGGATAATTGAAAAAATGCTCTGTGTCAAGGATATTTTAATTCCACAAACCAGGAGAAACGAGGAAGCAAACTCAACGCATTCTATGCATTGGCCAGCGCAAAAGCTAAAGGGGATTAAAACAAATTTTGCTCTGCGTTTATGGGCATGCTATTATTGACACGCTTCATATCACTCAAGGCACCTTACCTGATTCGGAGGTTAACGAATGGCCAAAGTAGAATTCACCATGGAGGAAAAAGTGGCCGTGGTCAGTTTGAATGACGGAGAGAACCGCTTCAACCCTGAATTTTTAGAGGCCTTTCTCCGGATTTTGGATACCATCGAGCAGGAGACAGAGGCCCGTACGCTTGTGGTTCGATCGACGGATGAAAAAATATTTTGCAACGGAATAGACTTGAACTGGATGGCTCCCCTTATAAAAGCCGGAGAGAGGGAACCCATCAAAGCTTTTTTGTACCAATTGAATGATCTTTTCAAACGGATTCTTCTTTATCCCATGCCCACAATTGCCGCCATTACCGGGCATATTTTCGCCGGCGGGGCGATTATGGCCTGCGTCTTTGACTTCCGGTTCATGCGCACCGATCGAGGGTTTTTCTGCCTTCCGGAAGTGGATCTCCATATTCCCTTCCTACCGGGGATGTTAGCTATCCTGAAAAAAGCCATTCCTTTATACAAACTCGAAGAAATGCAATATTCCGGGAAGCGGTATACGGCCCAGGAATGTGAGGCCCACCATATTGTGATGAAAGCCTGCCATATCAACGACCTCATGAATGAGGCGATCGCTTTCGCCAAGACCTTTGATAAGGAGAGAGAGACCATCCGGGAGATGAAGAAACGATTGTATAAAGACATCATCCGGACTATTGATGAAGAAGATCCTTTCTCACTACTGTCCAAATAAAAATTTTAACATAACATAAAACGCTATGACTTCATTGGATAATTGCAATATTTTGTACGGGAACGATTTGAATTTTGAAAAAGGCTATACTCCCCTAAAAAAGGAGGTGGCCAATGAATCGAGGTCGTACAATCTTCGCACAAGCCATGC
>VGSF01000031.1 GCA_016875165.1 Deltaproteobacteria bacterium | reverse complement strand
ATTTTGAGTGTCTCACTTTTCGAGAAAAAGCCCATTTTATCGGCACTCGTACCACCAAAATGCACAAAACTGATCACCATGCCAGACAACCAATTGACTTTATTCGATTATTAATTGGACACCCGTGATTTGACATCATTTTTCTGAAACGATGCGAATACGTCTCTTAATCGGTTGAGCATCCTTAACGTCCAGAAGTTGGGGGTTCACGGACAGGATGAAATCGTAAAACTCGCAAAGCATTTCCATCCGCTCTGCGAGGGAAAGCAATTGAAACCATCGAGCCTTGGCCTCGGGGGTTTCCTCATTGCGATCATGCGATACAGAAAGCGCCATATTTAAAAGTTACCAAAAGTTTCATGGATTATTTTTAAAGTAGCCGATTTTGCCCTAAAAATCAATCACTTTCAGGTCTATTTTAACTCCCTTATGATGGCCTACCCTTCTGGCTCGAAACAGGATCAAGCCCCACCCTTCTTAGTTATTTCAGCACTCTTAAAATAATCTCGCCCTTCATCTCTCCTTTTTTTACCGGGTGTTGTTCCTGCCCTGTAGCTTGGGGAACTTTCAGCCAAACGTAACGGTAAACTTCATCCACGGTGATTACTCCATCCCCATCCAGGTCTCCTTTGCCGTGGAGGGCTTCCAAAAGATAATAGGTAAAAACGCCGTGTTTCAACTCATCTTTTTCCACGCTTACTTCGTTGGCGTCACTGGCCGTAATAATCACCCGGCCCTTGCCCTGGGAAATTCTTTCTAAAAAAGCTCCGGAGACATTAGCCCGGGCCCCCAAGACAGGTACTGTACGCCCTCCGCTGGCGCCGCTATAGCACGTATCGCTGATAAACACCAATCGCTCAGAACTTATGCGCTGAAAAATGCGGGCCACTTCGCTCATAGGCAGGGATGATGAGTAAAGATCCTTGGGATCAGCATTATGGGGGAGAATATATTTTTCCAAACCATCCCCATCCGGGCTGGAAGAATCTCTTTCGGTTGCCCCGTGGCCGGCTAAATATATAATCACCATGTCATCCTTTGCGGCCTGGCGACGAAGGTGGGTTCCCAAAGTGCTTCTAAGTTTGTCGAGGGTTACTTCTTCGTCCAGAAGCAGCCAGACTTGCTCTTTGGGGATTTGATTCACTTCAGTCAAGTACCGGTAAAACTCCCGGGCGTCATTGACCGAGTATTTCAAAGATGGGAAGTTTTTATATTTATTGATTCCCACGACCACGGCCCATACGTTTTCCTTTTTCTTGGCGAATTGGATGGAAATGGTTTTTCTGGCCGTTAATCCTTTAATATCGTGGGCGACAACTGCAATTTCATTCTTCCCTGCCCGCAGGCGGATTTTTTCAGCGAAATCTATTTTTTTGGGATCTTTGGCCACAATTTGAATCCCGCGCTGGTCCTTCTGGGTGACAACCTGTTCATTGACCCAAATCTCGAACTTGGCAATGCCTTCTTCATCCTCAACCGCCCCGGAGATGGTCAGATATTCAGAATCCACGCTCAAGCCGTCTTTGGGAAAGGCGATGGCAATCACCGGGGGAATTTTGGCCTGTTTCCCTTTATCTTCTTCCAGGCGTTCCATGCGGGCCAGAAATTCCTTTTCTTTTTCCTTTTGTTCGGCCATTTTGGTTTTCACTTCATCGAGATCCTTTAATGCCTGCATGGCCGTTTGCAGTTTTTCGTTAAGTTCGGCGATTTGCTTTTCTTTATGAATGTCTTTAGTTTCTGAAATTTCTTTCTCCTTCAAAGCTAATAGGGCTTTCTTCGTTTCTTCGACCTCTTTCTTTTTTTCCTGCTCGGCCAGAAAATATTTTTTGTTGTTTTTTAACGGCCCGGCAATTTTCTTCAGGGCTTCATTTTTAGGGTCATCTTTGCTTGCTTCTTCAATGAAATCCGCCACCCGAGCGAAATTTTTTTCTTCCCAGACGATGATATCCACGACAAAATGCCCTATATCGTCTAAGTACCAAGTTGGTTGTCTTGCTTCACCATAGAAGTCTATATCGCTTCCTTGATAACCGAGGAAAATATTCCCTTTTTCTTCAAAAATGCGGATAAAATCGCTAAAACGATACCTTTTCACGAGCTCTTTTGCTCCAAAGCGATATAATAAAATTCTCTCAGGCCCGAAAACATTACCTGCTCGCGCTGGCCATACATTAATTTCTCCTTTAGCTAAAAGGGCGACGAAATCCCCTTCCCTAACCCGAATCCCACTATCATGCATTCCAGGCTTTCCACCATAAACAACAACTGATTTATATTCCTTGATAAAGTCAGGTGTGGGCCTGGGCATTTTTATTACAGGAGCGGCGCAGCCGTTTAAGAGAAAAAGAAGGAAGAGGACCAAAAGGGAAAAAAGGGTGAAAGATGAAGAAGAAGATTTTGTAAACATAATAAAACTCCTTCGGTTAAGGGTCCACCTTGATGAACGTGAACTGATGGTTATTTATGAAAATTAAAAACCCCGTCTCTTTTCCAGAAATGAGGTTAAAAACCATTCCCAACCCATAAAACCTCCCTTCGCCCTGAGGAGGAAAGATTTTTTAATGAATCAGAACCTGGAAGAGAAAACTATATAGTTTTTATTATAGAGAATTAAATAATTAAAATCAATGTTGTTTTTGTGATTGCTCTTTTGATGTCTATGGGTCTATTTTCTTACATGCCAAAGCCTTGGGCGCGATCGAAGGGTCTATTTACCGGAAGTACATGCCGCCGTTGAGGGCAATGACTTGTCCGGTCGCGTACTCATTGCCGGCAAGAAAGATAACGGCTTCGGCCACCTCATCCACTCGCCCCAGCCTGCCCAGAGGGACTTGTTTACGTCGGCCTTCCTCATCCGGAATCATATCAGTGGCGATTAAAGACGGGGCCACTGCCGTTACGGTAATCCCTTCTTTCACCAGGCGGGAAGCATAGGCCCGGGTAAGGCCTTCGATCCCCGCCTTGGAGGCCGTATAATGTAACCCCACTCCCCCACCCGTTTTAGCTGCACCGGAAGATATGTTGATAATCCGGCCCCAGCGTCGCCTGCGCATGCCGGGAAGAACAGCCTGGGTAACCAAGAAAACCGATTTGAGGTTTGCGGTTAAAACTTCGTCCCAATCCGCTTCCGTCGTAGCTTCTACGCTCTGAAACCGGGCGATCCCGGCGTTGTTGACCAATATATCTACCGGTCCGAGGTCTTTTTCTACAGCGGCAATCATGTTCCCAACCTCGGAGGAGCGGGACACGTCGGCTTGAATAATAATTGACCGGCGGCCCTGGGAGATCACCTGCTGTTGGGTAATCCGGGCCTCGTTTTCCCGCGTTTTATAGTTCACGGCAATATCTGCCCCGCAACCAGCCAGCCCAACAGCGATGGCCCGGCCGATGCCTCGACTGGCGCCGGTGACTAAGGCAATCTTTCCCTGCAGATCAGTCATGCCCAAATTCCTCCATTTCTCTCAATCCCTTTACAGTGGGCAAAGGGCTTTTCATTTTTGGTATCAGTTTAGAGTTTTGAAAAAATGGCGGTAAAGCCTCTGTTTAGGCCCGGGGGCCAGGCCGGAACGCGCCGGAAGCATCGGTTGGGTCTCCCCTTGTCCTTGAGGATAAAAGCCCGTTTCCTCCGAAGGAGGCGGGGAGTATCTTCCCCGCCCCATCCACGGAGAAATCAGCGCCTTATGATTCCAAGCGGGCCGGCCTGGCCCCCGGGCCCTGGAATCCCTTGGCCCTGGTGACACACCTTTTTTCAAAGAGCTAAAGTGTTACCATTTTTGCAACTCTCCTTCGAGCATGGCCAGGATATCAGAGGTTGTTCCAGACGGAACGACTAACCACAAACGGCTTAGATGTATGGGTTGCCTTCGCTCCAGGGCCTCCCGGAGGAGAGTAAGGAAGCGCTTTCTCTCCAAAGACCCGTGCAAAGTTCCAAGCAATGGCAGAGCGAGAGAGCGAATCTCGCGGTTCTCCATCTCCTGCAAGATCCCGTCGAGAGCGCTCGCTACCCATTCTTCTTTCCACGATGGCTCCTGATTGAGATCATGAATGATCGCCAGAAGCCGCAGGGGGTACCCATTTTTTACAATCACGCTACCAGGTTCTGCCGGATGGGTTGCCGACACTTCAGCCATAATTTGTTCCGGATTTTCCTCAATTGCCTGTACTTCGGGATCGGCGCTCAGCACCAGATAGGTGTCCTCCTCGGCAGCCCAGGCCTCAACTGGATAAGGAGCCATATTTTCCGGGCCGACAAAAACTTGGACAGACCCGATCACTATCGCCGAATGCTGGCCCCTTCGAACCCCCTTTATCTTTGGCCCATTATCTAATTTCTCATCCATGCTAAAGATCTGATTTCTGAGGGATCGTTGGTTTCGGATTGAAAGAGTGGAACACTGCAGTTACCGGCCACGAGGTGCGAGTGGCTTGGTGCCCTGCGAGGTTAGCGGTTAAATTAATCATGATAAATCATTCTTCTCAGCAGGATATCTTCAACATTCTGCCTTGCATCCAAAACAGATAAAACATAAATTTTCTTTTCTGATATCCTGTAGATAATCCTCCATGGGGGGACGATTAATTCACGATATATCAGGATGGCTTGATCTTTAAGTTCCGGTACGATGCGGCCTCTTTCAGGAAGGGTATAAAGACTTGATGCTTTTTGCTTGATCTTTTTTAATATTTTTAACGCATTTATTGGGCTGTCTGTAGCAATATATTCCATAATTTCCCTTAAATCATTCTCCGCAATACCAGCCCATATAACCTCATACCTTCGGTTCATTTTAGTTTTTCTTTCAGTTTGATTTCAATATTTTTGAACACATCCTCCTGAGATTTGGTCTTGCCGTTTCTAATATCTCCTTCGCCCTGTGAGATCAGCTTTAATAGGCCAATGGCCTTACGCATATTCTCATAGCTTTTAGGATCTTGAAGCACCGCTCTTGGCTCTCCATTCTGGGTTATTATGACCGGCCGATGGGTTTCGTTGATTTGTTTAAGCAAAGCGGCTGCTTTCGACTTTAAATAGGTAACTGGTTTTATGTCATTTGTGATATTCATCGTTTATTACCTCCGGTCTTTATACGGTACTTAATACAGACCGAATGTCAAGGCCAATTTTTATAACTGCTAACGGTTCCGCGGATCAGCGGCTGGCGCATACCGAAGGGGCAGGATTGGGTAATAAAGTATTTCTTTTTCCCCTTTTCACCAGATTGCTTTTCATACCCTCTATTCTTCTTGTCAATACCCAATCGTTTTCCGCCAGACTTTCTATTTAGTTCTCATCCGGAAACCTCCTCTTCCTTCCCCGAAGGTGTGAAAAAATTGATTCGGTTCTTTTTAACGTCATTCCGGCGAAAGCCGGAATCCAGTATTTTCAAGACCTTACAAACTGACTGGACCCCGGTTTTCACCGGGTTGACGGCTTAAATCCAATTTTTTCACACCTTCCCCCCGTCGAAGGGGAAAGGGAAAAGTTGATTTTTAGGATGGACACTATTTAATTACTATCTCATGTACGGTCATCAGCTCCCTTAAGGGCCATCTGATTTTATCGGTCATCCCCTTGTGGCTGATCCACTTGCTCCGGCGACCGCGGGCTGCTCTTTGGCCTTGTAGGCCTTCGCGAGTAGGGAGACTGGGGTTACCGCCTCTCTTTGCGTCCCCTGGAGGATCTGCATCTTGCATGCGCCGCAGCTGGTAACGATCTCCTCCGCCTCTGAAGCGCCGATCTCCGTGAACAAATTTCTCCCCATCGCCATAGAGATGTCGAAATTCATTTTCTTCAGCCCGAACGTCCCCGCGATGCCGCAGCATTGGTCGGAGAAGATCTGAGCCTTGACCCCGGGGATCAGGCGAAGCAATTCCGCGGGCTCACTCGTAATGCCAAGGGCTCGGAGATGGCAGGGGTTGTGGTACCCCACCTTCAGGTCCATTTTATCGAAGTCCAGGTTAAGCTCCCCTTTTTGATGGAGCTTTATCAAGAACTCGTGGATGTCGTAGCAGCCCTTTGATACTTTGATCGCCTCTTCCGAATTTGCCATCTTCGGATATTCCATCTTTACAGCCAGGGCGCAGCTGGGTTCACTGAAGATAATTGGAATTCCCTTCTGCACTAATTCGCATAGCTTGCGGAGATTAAATTTGATATCCTCTTCAACCTTGTCGATAGCTCCCGCGCTGAGGCGGGCTATGCCGCAACAGCGAAAATCTGGTAGGAGAACTTCAAAATCGTTCCTTTCGAGTACTTCCACTGTGGCCAGGCCGTCTCTTTCAGGATCATTGAAATTGGAGTAGCAGCTTAGAAAATAAGCAACAGGCTTTCCCCCGGTTTTCGGCGGGCGACTCTCCATCCATTTCCGCAATGTCCGCTTTTGGAATTTAGGAAGCTGGCGCCGCTGGTCAAGACCGATGGCCAACTCCAGAACTTTGCGGAGTGGCTTCAGAGAGCGGGTCAGGTTTACCAAGGGCGCCAAGGCGCTTGCTGTTTGGCAAAGGAGCCGGGTGTTGGCCAGGACTTTCTGAGAGAATGGCTCTCCTGTCTTTTCCACCACAAAGGTTCGGCCGCTGACCGCCACCCAGGGGATGTCGGAACCGGATGGGCACTCCGTCAGGCACCGCTTGCAGTTCACGCAGGCATCCAAGACTTCCTTAAATTTTGGGGAATAGAGGATCTCCCTATCCAGCGTGCCGGTTAAGTACTCGCGAACAAGCGTGGCTTTGGCCCTTCCCATTACCCATTCTTCCATGACTTCTAAGGCCACAGGGCAATAGGACCGGCATTTCCCGCAGCCCGAGCAGGCTTCAATTGCCTCCTGGACCGATCCGCGGGTCAGGAAATCTTCCAGCGGTGGTTTTCCTTCATTCTTCTTAAATTTGAGATGCTGGCCCAACGGATTTTCGTCCCCCCCTACGATGGAGCCCGGGTTGAGAATGTTGTCGGGATCGAAGAGCTTTTTGACCTCCACAAATGCCGGGTAAAGCTTGGGATACTGTCGCTTGGTGTAAAAGGTCCGCAGGCGCCCGTCCCCATGCTCTCCGCTAATTGTTCCCTTCAGCGAAAGGACAAGGTCATATGCCGCATCGGCGATAGCCACCATCTTGCGCACTTCCTCCTCCCGGCGCAGATCCAGAAAGACCATCAGATGCATATTGCCATCCCCGGCGTGCCCATAAATACCTGCATCAACGTCTTGTTTGCGGAAGATCTCCCTCAGTCCCTTAATGTATTGAGGGAGGCGGCTGGGATGGACCGCGGCGTCCTCGATGAAAGCAACTGGCCGCTTCGGCCCTTTAGTTTTGTTGAGGATCGGCCCGGAAATGGCCCGGACTTTTTCCAGCATGGCCATATCCTTCTGGTCCTTGGCCACTTTCATTTCCATGGCCAACTTTTCGCTGGTCATGCTCTGTTCGACTTTGGCGAACTTGCTCCGGAGCTGGTCTTCGTCTTCTCCCTCAATCTCAATAAAGAGCACCGCCTCGATTTTTTCAGGCAGGTACGGCCGCAATTCGGCTTTCTGCTGCCGGGCCAGATCAAGAATCCTTCGCTCTATGATTTCAAGCATGTTGGGGGAAAACTCGAGAATTTTTTGGGTGGCCGGTCCCACTTTCTCTATATTGTCAAAGTAGACCAAACCGCTAAGTGTCTTCCCCGGAAGCGGCCAGAGGCGAATCTTGGCCTCGGTTATGATGCCCAGAGTCCCCTCAGAACCCACGAAAAGGGAGGTCAAGTCCAATCCTCCGTCCCTCTCGATTCTCCAGAGGTCGTATCCGGAGGAGTTCTTCAGGGTGAAGGGCTTTTCATCTTCCAGGGGCTTGCTGTATCTCTTGAGCAGATCGGAGATCCCCTGGTAAATTTTTCCGGCTTCTCCCGGAGCCTTCCCTCCTGGAACAAGGCCCGTGGTCAAGACCTTACCATTCGCCAGGATCATTTCCATAGAAATAACGTTGTCCCGGGTCGCCCCATATTTTATAGCATGGGGGCCGCTGGAATTATTGGCGATCATCCCCCCGAGGGTGCAATGATCCTTGGTGGAGGGATCGATCGGAAAAAAAAGCTTGTGGGGCTTGATCTGTTTGTTCAGCGCGCCCTGTATGATGCCTGGCTGCACGGAGGCCCACTTTTCCTGGGCATTTACCTTGAGGAGTTTATTCATGAAGCGGGAGAAATCGAGCAGAATTCCAACGCCCAACTCATTGCCCACACGGCTCGTACCTCCGCCCCGGGGAGTCAGGGGGATTTTCTCTCTCCTGGCGTACTCTACCAGTTTGACTACGTCGTCCTTGTCCTTGGGCTGCACGATTCCCAGGGGTTTCACCCTGTAAAGGCAAGCCCCGCTGCTGTAAATAGTACGGCTGAGGTCATCGAAGAGCGCCTCGCCTTTAATCATTTCTTTGATCTCGCGAAAAATATTTTCCGTTTTCAAGAAGCGGCCAGGCAAATTCATATTATCCTCCAGGGCATCACTTCTGCCCCAGGTATTCAAGGGCCGCTATCACGCCGCCCTTGGTGTACGGGACGCCGGCGAGCCCCAATCCCATTTCCACTCCGCTTAATGTGCCGGCAAGCATCAAGTCGTTAAAATCACCCAGATGCCCGATCCGAAAGAGTTTGCCCTGGACCTTCCCCAAACCATTGCCCAGGGACATGTTGAACCTTTCTAGGACAACCTTGCGGAAGGCGTCGGCATCGTGGCCGGCCGGCATCAAAACGGCCGTGAGGGAACTGCTGCACCCCTCGGGCTGCAGGCAGTTCAGTTCGAGCCCCCAGCCGCGGACGGCCCGGCGTGTCGCCTCGCCATGGCGGTCATGACGGGCGAAGACATTCTCCAATCCCTCTTCCTGCAACATTTTGAGGGATTCCCTAAGCCCGTAAAGGAGATTGGTCGGCGGGGTATAGGGGAAAAATCCCGCTTTATTAGTACTGAGCATCGGCTCCCAATCCCAGTAGGATTTCGGCAACCGGGCCGTTTTGGCAGCGGTTAGCGCCTTGGCGCTGATCGCATTGAGGCCCAACCCCGGCGGCAGCATCAGTCCCTTTTGCGAGCACCCGACGGTCACGTCGACTCCCCATTCGTCGTGGCGGTAATCGATCGAAGCCAGGGAAGAGATCGTATCGACCATAAACAGAGCCGGGTGGGAGGCACGGTCAATAGCTTTGCGGACCTCGGCGACCCGACTGGTCACGCCAGTCGAGGTTTCGTTATGCACGATAGCCACGGCCTTGATCTTCCGCTCCCGGTCCTCGGAAAGCTTTGCTTCGACGATTGCTGGATCGACACCGCGGCGCCAGTCGGTGGGGACAAAATCGACATCTAATCCATTGTGAACCGCGACCCCGCGCCATAAAGTGGCGAAATGGCCGGTCTCAACCATCAATACCCGATCCCCAGGGGAAAGAGTATTAACCAGTGCGGCTTCCCAGGCGCCCGTCCCCGAAGAGGGATAGATCACCACCGGGCTTGTGGTCCGCACCACCTGCTTGAGCCCCTCAAAAACTTCCCGGGTCATCCGGGAGAACTCGGGACCGCGATGGTCAATCGTGGGTTTGGCCATTGCCCGTAAAATCCGGTCGGGAACATTGGTCGGCCCGGGGATCTGGAGAAAATGACGTCCGGTCTTAAAATCCATCGTGAAACTCCTTTTCGATAGGAATGCCTCTTTTAAATTTGCAAGAGGCTCATTTGTCACCTGTTGATTTCAGGAATGTTGATTTCAGGAAAAAAGTGACAACTTATTTGAATATTATCCGCCGGCTTAAGCCCTAATTATTCCCAATTTAAATAAAGGGTATTTCTCCCTGAACTCTGCTGTTTAGGTGGTTTTACATATAGGATGCGGAAGAAACCGCGGATCGAAACGCTCAAATCCGAGGCCGGGATTAACCGGGCAACGAACGGGAGAGTAGTCGACAATGGCCGCTTGAACGCACCGATAGCAGCGAATGCAGCGCTGAATTTCTTCCGGTCGCCCCTCCTTTACTTTTTTAGGCCAGAGGGGGTCGGCCAGGAGGGCCCGGGAAAGGGCAGCCAAGGCCATCGATCCGGCGGTAATGGCCTCGGCAGCTTTCCCCGGATCCTGGAAGTTCGGAGCCATGACCGGGATGGAAACTTTCTTTTGAATAACAGCAGCATCCTCGCTCATCGATCCCTCGTTCCGAGGAAAGACACGGGTCAACGAGCCATAACAACCGTGACTTACCGATAGATAGTCGGCTCCGGCTTCCTGGATTGCTCTGGCCATTTGGATGGATTCCGGCAAATCAAGCCCTCCGGAAATATATTCTCTGGCGCTGAAACGGTAGCCCACTAAAAAATCGGGCCCCATCTCCTTTTTAATCTCGTCCACCATATCCCGGGAAAGGTTCCAGCGCTTCTCGGGAGAGCCGCCGTATTCGTCGCGGCGCTGGTTGAAGTAGGGAGAGGTGAACTGGCCGAGAAGGTATCCGTGGGCGCCATGAAGCTCGACCCCATCGAAGCCAGCCTTTTTGGCTCGCCCCGCCGCCTGAACCACAGAAAACTTTAAACCTTGAATCTCTTCCCTGGTTAAAGGGCGCGGCGTCTCCGGTTTTCTGTGGAGGAGGTCTTTTAGGTTCTCCGGAAGTTCATCCTGGGGTAAGGAGGCCGCGACATCCGAAGGCCCGACCAGGGGCCTGTTTTCGTAGGATTGCAGGGCTTGAGCTCCTTGGCCCGGCAGAAGCTGGAGCAAAGCTTTCGCTCCTCCCCAATGGATAACCTGGGCCAGATCTCGCAGCCCCGGGAGGTGTTTGTCTGATCCTGCCCCCAGCCCGTAGCCTGGATTGAAGGCATAGCGAGCTGTAACGCCGGTAATCTCTACGATGACCAACCCGACTCCCCCTGAAGCCCGGGCGAAATAATAGCAGAGACTCTGATCCGTCACATTTCCCTTAAGATCGCCCATTCCCACATAGGTGGGCGCCAGGACAATCCGGTTGGCCAGGCGAAGCTTACCTAAAATTATCGGCTCAAATAGGGCTTCATGTTGAGGGAACATAAACTCTTCCAGAGGTTCGGGGAATCGTTGGTATTGCGGCGGGGTGTTTTTATGGCAATTTCCTCAATTCTTTCTTCAAAATCTTGCCCACCAGGTTTTTGGGCAGGGCTTTCATAAAGGCCACCTCTTTGGGGACCAAAAAACTCGTTAGTTTCGCTTGGCAATATTCGATGATCTCCTCTGCGGTGGCGGTCTGCCCGGGTTTCAATACAGCAAAAGCCTTGATATTCTCCCCGTAGATTTCATCCTTGATCCCGATCACCGCTGCCTCGGATATTTGGGGATGCTTGAAAAGAACCTCTTCGATGACCCGCGGCGAGATGTTTTCCCCGGCTTTGATGATCAAATCCTTCTTCCGGTCCGTGATCCAGAAGTAACCGTCTTCATCCACATAACCGACATCGCCCGTGTAGAGCCAGCCATCTCTTAATATCTCCGCCGTTTCCTTTGGCTTATTCCAGTACCCTTTCATGAGCATGGGTCCTCGGATAACAATCTCTCCTTCTTTTCCCTGAGGAAGTACGTTTCCGTTATCGTCAACAATGCGCATCTCGGTTCCCTTCATGGGCAGGCCAATAGAGCCGACCTTCTTTAAACCCATAAGGGGGTTAACCGAGTTATTGGCGCCAGCCTCTGTAAGACCCCAGCCTTCAGTAATCTCAAAACCAAAGACCTCCTTAAACTTGCCCCAGGTCGCCAGAGACAGCGGCGCCGATCCGGATATCCAGTATTTCATGGAACTTAAATCGTACTTCTTTGGCTCCGGGTATAAAAGCATAAAAATATACATGGTAGGAACCGCGGGCATAATGTTGGCCCGGTATTTCTCTATGGCGGCAAAAATGGTTTCTACGCTGAAGGAATTAAGAAGCACTGTTTTGCCCCGCCGGAAAAGGCCGTTGTTCATAGTGGCGATGCCGTAGGAATGACAGAGGGGGAGGGCGCTGATGCTGGTCAACCCATCCGGCAGGGCCACGGTTTCGTACTGCATGCGGGCATTGGCATAGAGGCTGTAATGCGAGTGCATGACCCCTTTGGGCCGGCCGGTGGTTCCGGCGGTGTAGATGAGCGCGGCTAGCTCATCATCCACGGTTTCCACTGCCTCCAGCTCCTCCGGGCTTTTTTCCACAAGCTGGGCGAAGGAAAGGGTGCTAGGAGGAGCTTCCTGGTCCACAAGAATAACGGTTTCCAGGCTGGGTACTTTTGCTTGGCCAGCGCGGATTTTAGGGAGGAAGGCCTGGCTGCTTATCACCACTTTGGCTCCCGAATCCTCATAAATATAAGTGGTCTCTTCCTCTCCGACAAGGAAGTTAATTGGGACGACCACAGCCCCCAGCTTCCAGGCCGCATGGAACCCCTGGAGAACCTCCGGGCAATTGGGCATCTGCAAAATGACTCTGTCTCCCCGCTTAATCCCGAGACTTTTTAGGGCATTGGCTAACTTGTTGGCAACTCGCACCATCTCCACATTGGTGATTTCCCGGTCCTCGTAGATGATGCTTACATACTCACCCCTTTCCTTTACCCTCTCTTCAGCAAGCTTGGCTATATTCATTATTTCCTCCTTCCATCTATCCACCGACCAAAGGGGCGATAAGGGTGAGTTCGTCTTGGTCTTGAATGATGGATTCTTTAGTGGCGCGGGTGCCGTTGATCTGAATAAATCCTATCTCCCAATCCTTCAGGTTCAAGCGGTTGATAATTTTTGAAACGGTTGTTCCTTCAAGAACTTCCAGGGAAAAAGGGTTTACTCCCTCTTCCAGGCTTTTCAAAGTACCAACGGTTTTAATATGGACGATCATTATATTTGGGACCCTGATTTACCCATTTAAAAATGCCAGACTTTATGTTATATCCGCTCACCGCTTTTCTATTTTATTGGCTGCCTCTTCTAATCCCAAGGCCAGAAGCTTTTCTCTTTTGGGGATCCCCTTTTCATCCCACCCGCGGAATTGGTAATATTCCCGGCGCATGTCCTTAAAAAGCTTCTCCCCTTCGCTGATTGGCTTTCCGGGCCGGAGAACTTCTAAAATTCTTGGGGGCAAAGTATCCTTTTCACTTAAGGCCCCCATCAAAACATTGTAAACCCGCTTCAGGTTGTAGAGGCGGTCCCCAACTTCCATCAAATCCGCGCTGGTCACCTCCCAGCCAGTCAACCCTTTGATCCACTGGCTAAGAGCCGCATGGGAGACACGCGCGAAAAAAAGGAATTTACATAGACCCAGAGCATTGAAGACCGCCATGTAATTCTGCATCAGGGCGGTCATCTGGCCTTTGCTTTCGCCGGAAGTCCCGTCCATGGCTTTTAAATAACCCATCTCCGGGAAAGGAACTCCTCCTTCCACCTGGTGGGAAAACCCTTCGAGATGGCAGGCTCCCCGGTTGGAAGTGGCCCAGCTCAAAGCCAGACTAACCGTGGGCGTCGGATTGGATAGAGAAACCTCAAGGCCCTTGGAATGCAGGGCAAAGTGTTCCGTTTCCCTGCCCAGGGCTTTTGCTGCCTTTTCCACCCCGTCAGCGAAAACCGCGCCAACGCCCTGACGCCTCCCGATCTTCTCGATGAGGGAGAAAATTGCCTTGGCATTCCCCCATTGTAAATCCAGCCCATCCGCTTCTTTGAGAAAGCTCCGGGTAAAGGACTCAATGGCAAATCCCACGGCGATTCCCGTGGACATGGTATCCAATCCCAGGTCGTTGCATAGATAATTCAGGGTGATAATCGACTTCAGATCGTCGTTCAGGAGGAGCGAGCCGAGGCCGGCCAGGGTCTCATATTCCGGGCCGTGGCCGACTACTCCGGCATAGGGGCCTTCGGTAATTTTCACATCCTTGCCGCAGCGGATGGGACAGGAAAAACAGCCATAATGATTCGTCAGATATTCGGCCACCATGGTCGGCCCGGATATTTTTTTAGCCCCCTCCCACTTTGAGAGAAGGTAGTTTTTTATGGGCAGAGCGCCTACCGCTTCCTTGGATTCGATGAGGGCAGCCGTGCCAAACTTGCTCAGGCTCTCCACAAATTTCAGGTTGGGGGAAAAGTCGCGGAAGGCTTCCTGAAGAATTTTGGAATCGGCCACTTCCGGCCTTTTATCTCCCCGGACCACCACCGCTTTCAGATTTTTCGCGCCCATCACCGAACCCGGACCTGTCCGGGCCATGACCCTGGCCTCAGTTCCTCCGGTGATCACCCCGGCCATGAAGCTTAGGTTTTCTCCAGCCGGGCCGATGGCCGCCACGCGGGCTTTGGGGTCGGTCTCTTCCAGTAATTTTGCCGTGGCCTCAAAAGTTCCTTTGCCCCAGAGCGATGCGGCCGTGCGGATTTCCGCTCCCGCGGAGGTGACCCAGAGGTAAACAGGCTCTTTGGCCCTACCAGTGATGATCAGCCCATCGAATCCCGTAAATTTTAGCTCCGGCCCAAAGTGTCCGCCGGCGTTGGCCTCTCCCCAGTGTCCCAGAGGAGATTTGGCACAGACGGATATCCGGCAGCCGCAGGGAACCGGTATTCCGGTGAAAAGCCCGGTCATAAATATCAGGGGGCTATCCGGATGAAAAGCATCCACGGAAGAATCAAAACGATCCATGAGAATCGAAGCAGCCAGACCGCTTCCCCCGAAGTATTTGCGTAAAGGCTGCTCGCTAAATTCTACCACCCGGGTCTTCCGGGTGGAGAGATCGATTTCCAGGATCCGGTAGGCAATTTTATCCATGGAGAAAACCCTTCCTCATCTTCCCTCAACCATAAACTAAGGTAGGCAACCATAGAATGATCTGCGGGAAGAGGATGCACAAGGTCAGACCAATGGCTTGCAAAATTACGAAGGGGATTACCCCTTTCATAATATCCTTCAGTTCCACTTCTGGCGGGGCTACCCCCTTCAGATAAAAAATGGAATAGGCGAACGGCGGGGTCAGGTAGGACATCTGCAGATTTACGCACACCAGCATGGCAAACCACACAGGATCGAAACCAAGTTTTTTGACGATGGGGCTTATGACCGGGACCAGGATCAGGAGGATGGCAATCCAATCCACAAACATCCCCAGGATGAAGACCATGATCATGATCACCACCAGAATCCCGAAAGGGCCTAAGGCTGAGTTCAAAAGAAAGTTTTCAATAGCCGTGCCGCCCCCGAGAGCCAGAAAAACGCCGGTAAAAACATTGGCCCCCACGGTGATAATCAAAATCATAGCTGAAGTGGAAAGGGTCATGTAAACAACGTCTTTTAAGGTTGGCCAATTCAGCTTTCCATAAGCCAGGCAGAGGATGGCCGCTCCGAATCCGCCCACGGCCGCAGCTTCTGTCGGAGCTGCCAGACCAAAAAGAATCGACCCCAAGACCGCCAGAATAAGAAAAAGTGGGGGAAAGAGGGTTTTTAAAAGCATGGAAAATAATTGCAGAAAGGGGATGTCCCTCTGTTCTTTGGGCAAGGGAGGGCCCAGGTGGGGCTGGAAGAAACACCTAACTCCGATATAAATCATGTATAAGGCGGAGAGAAGTAAACCGGGAAGTATGGCTCCCGTAAAAAGTCTGGCGATGGAAATGCCGGCCATCGGCCCGTACAAGATCAGCATGATGCTGGGGGGAATCAAAACCCCGAGGGTTCCTCCGGCTATGATGCTTCCTGTGGCCAAGGGAATATCATAACCGCGCTTGAGCATTACCGGCAGAGTCAGCAACCCCATCATGGTAACCGAAGCCCCCACGATCCCTGTCGTGGCCGCGAGGATGGTGCTTAAGGCCACGGTCGCCAAGGCAATGGACCCCCGCAAGGGTCCCAGGGCGAGTTGGAGGGTTCCAAAAAGCCCCTCGGCAATGCCTGACCGGTCCATCATATATCCCATAAAAACAAATAAGGGGACTGCCACCAGGGCGTCATTGGCCATGATGCCGATGGTGCGGGAGACCATCTGGTCTAAGACCGCTGAACCCCATCCTATGTATCCAAAGATGAGTCCGGTTCCCAGGAGGACAAAGGCAATGGGAAACCCGGAAAACATGCCCAACAGAAGAGCGCCAAACATTATTAAAGCAAGGATTTGAGTGTCCACGCTATTTCTCCTTCCCTCTCACAAAGTTCCAGGTCTTGATAAATTCGGCCACTCCCTGCAGCAATAAGATCAAAGTCGCCACCGGGAGTACGGTTTTGAATGGAGAAATAGCCACTCGCCAGCTGGTCATGGTGGTTTTCTCATCGATTGACCAGGCGTATAGAGCATGCTGTGTTCCCACCACCAGAAGCACCAGCAAGGCCGGAAAGAAAAATACCGGGAAAAGGCACAGGTCAATCTTGGCCTGCGTCCGCGGGGAAAACATCTTGAAAAAAACATCTATTCTCACATTTCCCTTGCGGTAAAGAATGTAACCGGCCCCCATCATAAAATGAGTCCCGTAAAGCATGTAGCTTACGTCCCAGGCCCAGATGGTGGGAGCATTAAATATATACCGGGCCGCCACTTCATAAACCATGGCCCCTGTAAGAATGATGATAATCCAGGAAAAGAGCTTGCCGCTCCCTTCGCTCAATTTATCGCAAAACTTCAAAAACCCTTGCAAAACCCACCTCCGAACAATTTAAAAACCCCACCTGCCTGAATGGCAGGTGGGAAGTTCATGTTGCCCTCAATCTGAATTTATCCAGATTACTTCTTGGCCGGCCAATAATAGTCGGCAGCTACTTCATAGGGCGCGTAGAAAGTTTTCCGGTATGGCACCATCTTTGCCGCCCAATCTTTCTGGGACTTATATACCTTGGCAAAGAAGGGGTCTTTGGCCACGTACCTCTCGGCTACTTTATCCCAGGCTTTGAGAATTTCAATGAGGACCTCTTTGGGCGTCTCTACCACCGTGACTCCATGTTTTGTCTTGAGCACTTCCAGATCTTTGACGTTTCTCGAGGTCAGGTCCAGCCAGGATCGCAGCAGATTCTCCCGGCAGGCAATATCCACGATGGCTTTCAAGTCATCCGGCAGTTTATCCCAGGCGTCTTTATTTACCAGGAACTCTAACGTCCCGGTGTGCCGGTGCATCCCTGGGGCATGGTAGAATTTGGCCACGTCCATTAAGCCCAGTTCCTTATCCATCGTGGGGTCCATCCATTCCGCGCCGTCCAGGACCCCTTTATCAATTGCGGAAACGATCTCGCCTCCAGGCAAGGTAATGACCGACATTCCAAATTCTTTGTAAATTTCCGCGGTGACCCCTGTCGCCCGGAATTTCTTCCCCTTAAGATCCGCCGTTGACTTCATGGGTTTTTTGAACCAGCCCAGCGGTTCGGAGGCGATGATGTCTGTGGGATGGATGACCACTTTCAGTTTCAGGATATCAGCAAAAAGCTGTTTATAGAGGTCCAGACCTCCGCCATAATATAACCATCCGGCAAAATCGACGTTATCCATACCAAATGGGCCGCCGGCCACGCTGGCAAAAAGATTGGCCGCCGGGGATTTGCCGACCCAGTAGGCTGACCAACCATGGCCGGCCTGAAGAGTTCCTCTGTGGACGGCATCCAGGACTTCGAAAGCCGGAACGATGGTCCCTGCGGAAGTCACCTCAATCTTCAGTCGGCCTCCGGAAAGCTCTCCAATCCGTTTGGCCAACCCAACGGCGCTTTCATGGAGAAAGATTCCGGCCGGCCAGGTTGTTTGCAATTTCCACGTAATGGCTGCGGCCTCGGCGCTCTTAAGAGCAGACCCGGCTAAACCAGCGCCCATTACTACCACTGCCAAACTCAAAACCCAAACGACTAATTTTTTCATCTTTCCCTCCTTTTTAATTTGTGCTCTAACTACTGCTCGCTCGCTCGTATCTTTGTCCGGATGAATTCCTCCCCCCTTTCCCCTAAAATCAATATTGCCCTGATATTTGCCTTTGAAGCCAATCAGCTTTGATGAATTGGTCATTCCGGCGAAAGCCGGAATCCAGTTAATTCAATATGTTCTGGACCCCGGCTTTCGCCGGGGTGACGATCCAAGAGACTTTTTACGAGATCATCAAGTTTATTTTATTCATCATTCTGAAAAGCGGATTGTTTTGTCAAGAACAAAACATGACAGACCCGTGAAATTATCTATATCTATCACAGATTATTTGCGTTTTCAATAAAATTGATGGAGTCGTTTAAAGTCCTGTTCCTGTCATTGCAAGGAGTTCCGCATTGGCGGGACGACGAAGCAATCTTGTATTTTCGGGCACTTATAAAAACGAGATTGCTTGGCTGGCGCTCGCAATGACCCTTTCGCGACTTTTTACGAGATCATCAAAATTAGGGTCTTCTTCTTTGGAAGACGTCTCCATGACGGGGCGTTGTGGCAGTTTTATTTCATAAAGCTTTTTCTTGCAAAAGATCCTTCAACGCTTCTTCGTAGGCCTCATAGGCTTCCTTTCCAAATAGAATAAAACGAACCGTTTGGATCCCTTCATGGCTGTTCAAGTAATCGGCCACTGTTTTCAAGGCAATCGGCGCGGCCTCCCTTAGGGGGTAGCCATAGGCGCCGGTGCTGATGGAAGGGAAAGCTATGCTTTTGAGGTTGTTCTCGCTGGCCACTTCCAAACTCCTCCGGTAGCAGCGGGCCAGGAGTTCCGGGGCCTTTTGGCCTGCTGAATGATAAACCGGCCCTACGGTGTGAATTACGTGCCTGGCTTTCATCTTGTAGCCCCGGGTGATTTTCGCGTCCCCGGTTTCACATCCTCCCAAAGTCCGGCATTC
Source organism: Deltaproteobacteria bacterium (assembly GCA_016875165.1). GTDB lineage: Bacteria > Desulfobacterota > SM23-61 > SM23-61 > SM23-61 > JAHJQK01. The sequence continues at coordinate 27,156 of VGSF01000031.1, read as the reverse complement.
CGATAGGAGTTGCGGGCCGGCCGCGCGATGAATGGCCCCGTCAACGCCCCCTCCTCCGAGCAATGTGCGGTTGGCGGCATTGACGATAGCCTCTGTATCCTGCTCCGTGATGTCTCCCTGTAAAAGCTCTATTACGGCTTGGCCGGCTCTCGCCTCCATGGCTTCATCCTTTACAGCCAGCGGACGGCTGGCGGTTTGCGCTCAACCAATCTCTTGAATTTAAGAACAGGGTAACCCACGGTGCAACATGTAAAGATTTTATTCTCCTTAGGAATCTCCAATTCTTTGATGATGGACGGATCCCTCTCTGCCGCCGTTATGAAATACCCGATGATGCAGGTTCCCAAGCCCATGGCCTGGGCTTGGAGAATGATATGCGCCATGGCCAGGGAGCAGTTCTGCGCCGAAGAGACATTTTCCGCCGGAGCATGGATGATAATCAGGGCCGGGGCATTTCGAAAGATGCGGTCTTTACCGGCCTGGTAATATTCCCAATTCAGTCGAAACCCGCGCATATGGGATTGCAGCCAGGGGGGGAGGTTAATTCCGGGAGCGCTAAGCATCTTATACAGGTTCCCGAAGAAAATGGCGGTCCGTTTGGCCAGGGCCCGGATGAGGTTCTTCTCCTTAATGACCATAAACTGGAAATTCTGGGAGTTATGGCCCGTCGGGGCATACCGGGCAATATCGACCAATTTTTCCAAAACTTCCCTGTCCACTTCTTTTTCGGCGAACACCCGGCAGCTTCTGCGGGAGCGGAGAAAGGCGGCCAGGGTTTCGGGAGGCACTTCCAGATCTTCTGGAAGGTCCGGAAACTCCCGTAGATTCATACCCTCGATGGTTATGGCTTTTACCGGGCAGAGGGCCAAGCAGTGCCCGCAGAGCGTGCAATATTCCTCATCAACGACCCGAATCCCTTGGCCATCCGCCAGGAGTATGGAAGGGCAGGTCAGGGTGCAATCCCCGCAGGAGATGCATTTCTGGCTATCTATTTCAATTTTCCCCATGCCCGTTCCTTTATTGATGTTCTCGCAAAAAGTCTGAAGAGCCCATCATCAGTCATTCATTCCTGCGCACGCAAGAATCCAGTATTTTCAATTAGTTAGAATTCTCGTAACAGTTTAGCGATTTGAAAAAATGGTATTAAAGCCTTTGTTGAGGGCCGGGGGTTAGAGCGGAACGCGCCGGAAGCATCGGTTGGGGTTCCGCTTGGCCACGAAGACAGAAGATCTTTTCCTCCGGAGGAGGCGGGGGTTCTTGCCCGCCCCATATGCGGATAAATAAGCGCCTTATGATTCTCCGCCTAAGGCGGATTCCGCTCTGGCCCCCGGCCCCTGGAATCCCTTGGCCTTTACAACACACCTTTTTTCAAAGAGCTAAAGTGTTACGAATTCTCTGGATTCCCGTTTTCACGGGAATGACGACTTTTTACGATTTCATCTTTATTTATTTGTAAGATTTTTGGCAATCCCTTCCTGAATTTTTTTGGAATATGCCTCGTCTCCGAAAATTCCGATGCGTATTTTTACCTCGGTGACGTCCTTGGCCAAAGCCTCCAGAGCAATCTGAAAATCCTTTCCCTCTTCGGTCACTCCCTTGATCACCCGGTTCTGATCCAGATTGTCGATAGCTTTCTCCGTAGCCTTCATCTTCAACTCTTCCACCGTTGCTAGAGAGGCATTCCAGGCTTTTTCCATTGGAGCAGCATAGGCTTGCTTCAGCTCGCCGCGGATATATTCAGCAGCCCCTATGCCCACTCCGACCCCTGCCCCGGCGGCAAAGAATACAGCGCAACCACTATTCCCTATTAACATGGAAGCTATCAAAACTAATCCCAGTCCTTTCTTCAAATAATTCATCCCGCCCTCCTTTGTAATTGCCTAAAAATTATTTACCGCAGAGATCGCCGAGAACGCAGAGATAGTATATCAAAAATTAAAGATCAAAATCCCAAGCCAAAATTTAAAAATAATGTATCAATTTAGCGGTTTGAAAAAGTGGTTTGACCACCTTTGTTGAGGTTCGGGGGCCTGGGTGGAACGCGCCGGAAGCATCGGCCGGGTTTCCGCTTGGCCACGAAGAACCCCGCTCGTTTCCGCCGGAGGAGGCGGGGGGCGTTTTCCGCGCCCCACCCGCGAAGAAAGCAGCGCCTTATGATCCCAAGCGGGCCGCCCAGGCCCCCGGACCATGGATCCCTCTGCCCTTACGCCCCACCTCTCTTCAAAGGGCTAAAGTGTTACAAAATAATTAGTTCTCGTCTGGAATCCTTGAACCTTTTTTTTCTTTACTTCCGCGCCGGCAGGGAAGACCCCCATTCCCGGGCGACGATCCTGGGAATGTCGGTGTTGTCCAGGAGGCCCCGAAACTTGTCCGCCCCCGGGCCCTTTCCGAAGACCATCACCGGTGTATGGGTATGCGTGCCCACGGCCCACGCCGTGTTCATTTCTTTCCCGAACAGGCGCCCCATTAAGGGCATGCTGGTATTCAGGCCATAAACATAAAACTCCGTATATTCTTTGGTCTCCGGATTACCTGTCTTTGGATCTCTGGCCAGAATGGCAGCGGCTTGTTCCTCGGTTATGGAAAAAGCGGTGTTGGCCTCTACTTCTTTTTTCAAGGCTGCCGGATCTCCTTTGCTGTCCCGGAGCATTTTTTGAAAAGATTTTTTCTGGCCGGCCATTTTCTCGAAGATCATCTTGTCGCCGAAGTTAAACTTGGTCTTCCAGGTTTCCCCGCTGGCTAAACGGATGGGCGCAGGGAGCTTATAGTTGCTGTAGGCGATGGCCAATCCCCCTGTGTCATGATCTGCGGTAACCACAATCAGCGTGTCCGGATTTTCTCGGGCAAAGGCCATGGCTGCCCCGATGGCTTTATCAAATTCCAGCATTTCATGGAGAACGCCGGCCACATCGTTGGCATGCTCCGCCCAATCGATCTGCCCGCCTTCCACCATTAAGAAGAAGCCCTTGGGATTTTTGTTCAGAATCTGAAGGGCCATCTCAGTCATCTGGGTCAGGGTAGGAACTCCGGTTTTATGGTGGGGTTGCCGGTCGATGGCCGAGGGGAATCCCGAGGCTGAAAACAAACCAAGGGCCTTCTCTGTTTCCTTCACCTTCAGGGCAGAAAGTTCCTGATCATTGACCACAAGGGCATATCCCTTTTTCCTGGCTTCGGAGATTAAGTCCCGATTATCTTTTCTTCTTGAACTCCCTAAACCGGCCGCTCGGGCGATTCCTTTCAGGTCAGGATGCTCTTCGACTTTCACCTCCGCCGGGATGAAATGCTGCGCTCCGCCGGAGAAAGCAATGGTCACGTCGCCCCGCTCCACAAGCTGGGCCGCGATCTCGTTCTCCATGTCCCGGTGGAGCACCTGGGCATAGAAACCCGCAGGGGTGGCATGAGTGATGCGCGTATCGCTAATCAGGCCGGTTGATTTCCCGAGTTGATGGGCGATGTCAATGATGGTCTTCATCGGCCTTCCTTCGTGGTCCTTGCCGATCATGGCATCCCGCGTCTTCACTCCGGAAGCCAAAGCTGTGGCTGCCGAAGCTGAATCCGTGGTCACGGTGCCGTATTGATCGGTCAGACAGTAACCGGTATTGCCGGCAGCCATCAGACGTTCCATGTGCAAGGGTTTATCCGGGCCGTTCATGAAGCGATTAAAATAGATGGCCAGGCCCACGGATTGAGGCCCCATGCCGTCACCGATGAGGAAAATGACCTTCTTGGCCCCTTCGCCCTGGGCCGGCGAGAACCAAAGAAGGAAAATTAATACCCAAGAAAACCATAAGGCCCACCGAATTTTTCCTTTCATCGCGCCTCCTCCCTTTGCTTAAAAATTCCCCGATTCCTCGGATACCCTATATACCACGCCCCTATATCTCGCGCAATCGCTTTACTTCTTCCCTCCGAAATCATTTTGCTCCTAACTAATAACTAATCACTCCGAACTTTTTCTCCGAGCATTCCTTTCACCCAATCAAAAGTTACCACGGCCACCAGATAATCGCGTTTGGCCCGGGCCAGGTTTCCCTTGGCTAATGTTAGGTTCAGTTCCGCATCATCCACATCGAGCTTGGTCTTGACGCCGTACTCATAACCTTTTTCGGCCATGAAAAGAAGCCGCTCGGCTTGTTTAACCGTGCCGGAGATGGCTATCACAATCTCCCCCGCCTCCAGACAAGCGCTCACGGCCTCGCTCACCTGCAGGGAAATGGAGTCTCTTGTTCTGGCTTCATCAATCTTAAGGGAGGCGACCTCACTCCTGGCCTGGGCTACCTTCCCCCGGGTTCGAAGTCCGTCAAAGAAAGGGAAAGTTAAATGTATCCCGGCGGTCCATACCTGGCCGTTTTCCTTATCTGCCCCCATGATCTGTTCGCGCCAGCCATACCCCCCTCTGAAATCCACGCGCGGTTTATCACCCGCGCCGTAAATCGTTACCAGTTCCTTGGCTATCTCCACCCTCTTGTTCAGGTCGGAGAGCTCAGGCCGGTTCTTCCAGGCGGCCTGCACCGCTTCTTCGTACCGGGGAGGGGCCGCCAGCCCGGCTTCAAGGGTTCCCTGAACATCCACTTCCTGCCCATTCATACCCAACAAAAATTTCAGCTTTTCCCGGGAAAGACGAACAAGAGATTCTTTGCGGATGACCTCTGGTCTGGCATTCTGGACCGCCACCTCCGCGGCCAGGACATCGTATTCGGTGGCCACGCCGGCAGCATGTTTCCTGCGCGCTTCGTCCAGGTGGCGAACTTTCTGCTCCAGGGTCTGAACAGCCAAGCCATGGAGCTCCCGGGCCAAGAGGATATCATAGAAGGAAGAAGAAACGTCGCGTATCACCGCTTGCCGGAAGATGCGCATTTGGTCCTCTGCCGTGGCCAGGCCGCCCTTGGCTGCCCGGATAGCCGCTCCGACCCTGCCGAAGGTGTAAAGGGCCTGGGAAAGGCCAACCTCAGCCGACCGGCTCTCGCTCTCCAGGGGAAACATACGGCCATAGACTTTCTGGCTTTCGTCACGACTGCGGGAAACGCTCCCGGTTATCTGGAGCTGGGGAAAGGCTGCCGAACGCTCTTCAATGTAACGCCCTTCCACAGAGTTCTTATACTCTCGCGCTTTCTGGATGTCCTTATTTTTCTCCAGGGCGATGCCCAGGGCATCCTCCAGGGTCAGCACATTTATTCTTTTATCTGCCCCCCAGGCTCCTGGGGTTGAAAAAATTCCAGTCCATCCGGCCAGTAAAATAATCGTCATCCAAAAAAGGCTTTTCCTCAAACCTGCACCTCCTTTTTTCCTTCCCACTTGCGGCGGATCCATCCGCCGATATCATCAAGTACGGTGTACACAACGGGAACAACCAGCAAGGTCAATAAGGTAGAAGTGATTAATCCCCCGATAACGGCCCTGGCCATGGGCGCGCGCATCTCCGCCCCCTGGCCGAGAGCCAGGGCCAAGGGGAGCATCCCGAAGATCATGGCCAGCGTGGTCATCAGAATGGGCCGCAATCTCGTTCGCCCTGCGGTAATCAAGGCTTCCCTCCGGATCATCCCTCTCCGGCGAAGGGTCTTGGTAAAATCCACCAGCAGGATGGCGTTCTTGGTGACCAGGCCCATGAGCATGATGAGCCCGATGAGAGACATGATGTTGATGGTCCCCCGGGTGAAAAAGAGCATACCGGCCATGCCCACAATTGACAGGGGAAGAGAGAACATAATGGCCAGGGGGTCGATGAAAGATTCGAATTGGGCGGCCAGGATGAGGTACACGAATATGACGGCCAGGATCAGAGCTTCGGCCATGTAACCAAAGGATTCGGCCATGTCCTCGGCCTCGCCGGAAAAAACGATTCGGTACCCCGGAGCCATGGTGAGATGCTGCGCCGCTTCCTGTACTTTTTTTACGGCCGTTCCCAGAGGAAGGTCATCGAGATTAGCCGTAATCACCACCTGGCGAGTCAGGTCCTGCCGGTTAATTTCCGACGGCGTTGTGCTCATTCCATAGTTGACCACATTTCCCAGCGGGACCAGCGCGGGAAAGGCATTGGGTTTGGGGACAGCCAAGCGTAATTTGGCAACCTGGGTCGGATCTTGCCGGAGGGCCAGCGGCAAGCGCACCCGCACGTTTACCGCGTCTCCATCCTCATCTTCATACGTGGTGACGGCCTGCCCGCCCACCAGCGCTCCCACGGTCCGGACGATATCTCCGGTCATTACCCCGGCGTCCACGGCCCGTTCCCGGTCCACGAGCAAGCGGAATTCCGGGATGTCTTGCTCCAGGGTTACTTCCAGGTCGACGATTCCCGGGATTTTGTAGATCTCGTCCTTCAATACCGCCGCGTATTTCTTCAGCAAAGTAATATCTTCGCCGCGGACATTGACTACTAAGGGTTTCTGATTGTCCATCCTCCCCGCTTCCATGATGGCCGGAAGAATGCCCGGGATTTTCTCAAGGCTCCGCCTAAGATCCTGCTGAATTTCTTCCTGGTTGCGCTTGCGCTCCTTCCGCTCTTTGAGTTTGACAAACACTATGGCGTCGCGGACGGTTCCTGTATCTCCAGCGCCGATGGTGGCGTAGGTATGTTTCACTTCGGGGATCTCCTTCAACACCCCCTGGACTGCGGCCAATCGACTCTTGGTCTCTTCCATGGAGGCATTGGGAGCGCTTTTGAAGTTCACCTGAAATTCTCCCTGGTCGTATTTGGGGAAAAACTCCGTTTGCAGAACGTTAAAAACACCCAGGCCAGCGAAGAAAGCAATCGTAGCCACCAAGAGGACGATCATCCGATGATCCAGGGCCCAGCCGATCACCTTCCGGTATCCATCCGCTGTCCGGTCAAACCAATGATTGAAGTGGTCAAGGATGCGGGCGAGAAAATGCCGTTTCCCTTTGCGGTCAATATCCGGATCCACCCAGCGCGAAGAAAGCATAGGATCCAGCGTAAAGGAGACAAAAAGCGAGACCAGGACGGCAAAAGCTACCGTAATCCCAAACTGGTAGAAAAACCGCCCTACGATTCCTTGCATATAGGCCACGGGAATGAATACTGCGATAACCGACAGGGTCGTGGCCAGCACGGCCAGTCCGATTTCGCTCGTTCCTTCCCGCGCAGCCGTGAAATGATCCTCCCCGCGCTCGAGATGGCGCACGATGTTTTCCCGCACCACGATCGCGTCATCGATGAGCATCCCGATGGCCAGAGAAAGGGCCATCAGAGTGAGGACGTTCAAGGTCATCCCCAAGAAATACATGACCGTAAAGGAGGCGATAACCGAAATGGGCAGGGTGAGACCGGTGATGACCGTGGAGCGCCAGGAATTGAGGAAGCAGAAGACAATGAGGATGGTCAGGATCCCGCCGAGAATCAAGGTCTCTTTCACATCCCGCACCGAGTCGCGGATCATGATCGAGGCGTCCCGGACCAGTTCGATGGTGGTCCCGGGAGGAAGCTCTTTCTGGATAACCTCGATCTCCTTCTTCACCAGGTCAACCAACCCTACCGTGTTGGCGCCTGACTGTTTTAAAATGTCCAGGCCGATGGCCGGGATACTGTTCACCAGGGCCAGAGACCGTTGTTCCTCGATGCCGTCCTTTATTTGGGCCACTTCCGCCAGGGTAATCGGACGGCCTCCCCGCTGGGCGATCACCATGGTCTTGAACTGTTCCACGGCATCGGGTTTTCCCGCAATCCGCAACGAGTATTCGGTTCCCCCCCGGTTCAGCCGTCCGAGCGGGGTGTTGACGTTCTCCGACTGCAAACCGGCAATCACTTCGTCTATCCCCATGCCCAGGGCTTCCAGGCGGAGCGGGTCGATATTCACGTTGACTTCCCGCTTGGAGGGGCCGACCAGGTCAACCTTGCCCACTCCGGAGATGTTTTCAAAGCGTCTTTTGACTTTCTTTTCCACCAGGGTCGTCAGGTCCCGGGGGGAGAATTTCTCCGAGCGCACGGCCAGGGAGGCGATGGGGAAGGCGGAAAAATCCAGCTTCTGGACGATGGGCTCCTCGATCCCCTGGGGCAGAATCCCCCGGATGGCGCCCACCTTGGCCCTTACTTCCTGGGCGGCGTCATTGACCCTGACTTCCAAATTGAACATGAGCACCACATTGGAGACGCTCTCCCGGGAGGTGGACATGACGTGCTTGACGCCGGCGATGGAGTTGACCACCTCCTCGATGCGCTTACTCACCTCTCGTTCCACGGTCTCGGGGGAGGAGCCCGGAAACTTGGTGACCACCGAGACAACGGGGATTTCCACGTCGGGAAACATATCGATGGCCAGCTTGCGGTAGGAGAAGATCCCCAGGGTAACCAGGACCAGCATCATTACCGTCGCGAATATCGGCCTTTTGATGGATAGATTCGAAAGCAACATTCTACTTTTCTCCGTTGACCCGTGTTACATTAACTTTATCCCCGTCTTTGACGTTGAACCCTCCGCGGGTAATCACCAGTTGCCCGGAAGCCAAACCGGAAATAATTTCCACCTGATCGCCTGAAATATTTCCGGTGCGGACGGTCCGGCGGTGGGCGATGTTTTCATGCACCACGAAAATCTCTGCTTTGGCGGCAGCCACATCCCAGGTAAGTAGGGCGATGCGGGGGGTTTTGATGACTCCGGTCCTTTTTCCGGTCAAGATCTGGCCTTTAACGAAAAGGCCTCCCTTTAGCTGCTCGGAGGTGTTTTCAACCTCAGCCACCACCCTCACCGATCGATCCGCTTCATTTACGGTCGGGTTGATGAACATGACTTTTCCCGTGAAAGTCTTCCCCGGAATGGCATCCGTGGAAAAAGTAAGGGGCTGCCCCACGCGTATGGCCCCCATTTCACTGGAAGGAACGGTCACCGTAAGTTCCAGCACCAGGTTATCCACAATCCGGAACATCGGCTTGGCGCCCATTTCCCCGACATAGTCTCCCACGTTGACATTCCGCCAGGAAACTACGCCTCCCCGCGGCGAGCGGATGATGGCCTTGGAAAGTCGGGTTTGGGCATGCTGAACATCATCTTCTGCCGCTTGAATCTGGGCTTTAGCAGCGGAGATCCGAACCATGGCCGCCTCTCTTTCCGTTAAGGCATCATCCAGGTTTTGCTGGGTGATGAGTCCTACTTCTTTAAGCTTGAGGGCCCGTTCGTATTCCCGGCTGGCCCTGTTCGCGGCCACCTCTGCCTGCATAAGATTTGCTTTGGCAATCTCTATCGCGGTCTTAGTTTTTTTCAGAACCAGATCCGCTTCTCGAGTGTCCAGCTTGGCCAGAGGGGCGTCCTTTTCCACCCGGACCCATTCGGTGACGTAAACCTCGGTTACGGTTCCAGTGTATTCGGACTTGACATCGGCTCCAAATTTAGCCGCGAGGGTTCCCACGACGTCAATTCCCTCCGTGAAGCTGGATACGGTAACTCTGGTAACCTCCACGGCCACCGCCGGGCGCTCGGCAACTTTTTCATTTGGCTTCTTATCTTCTCCCGTTGCCTGACAGCCAGCGATGCCCATCCCAAGAGCAAAAAGAACGGCCTTGAGTATGAATCCCTTTTTCATTTTCTTGCTCCCTTTTCCGTTTCTTTCCTGGCCCATATTCCCTGAAAAATGACTTTAAGAACCCGGGCCAGGCCTTTGCGGCCCAGACTCATTTCCGGATGCCCGAGATGCACTTCAATGGCCACGTTCAAAGCCCCGAGGATGGCCCAGGTCATATCTTCGGCCTTTCCCCTGCGGAATTCCCCCTGGCGGATTCCTTCTTCCACCAGCCGTTGAATCGCCTGTTGAAACTTAAGGTGATAAGCGTCAAAATCAAAAAAAGGGGCTCCCTGGGGCGGTCCATAATAGATGGCGTACATAACCCGCACCACTTTGATATTTTCCATGAACAGGGAATAGGCCCGATCGCATAGGCGCAGCATTTTTTGGATGGCGCTTCCCTGATACCGCAGAGATGATTCGAGAAGCTCATCCATCTTGGCAAAGGCTTCCCGCATCTGCTCCAGGTAGATGCCTTCCTTACTCTTAAAATAATAATAAAGGACCGGCTTGCTCACCCCGCCTGAGGCCACAATTTCCCGGACCGTGGTGGCCGCATAACCTTTGCGGGCAAACAATTCCATAGCTCCCTTAAGGAGTTTTTGGCGGACGGTCCTATCTAAAGATAATTCTTGTTTCCCCGTTCCGGCCATTTCTTTCTCCCTCTTGATTCTGCAGCTTGGTATCTGAGATTATTGCTTACCTACCGGTAAGTATATGATATTTCGACTGCGTGTCAAGAAAAATTTAGGAATTTTCTCGAGGATGAGTCAAAGCGGGAGGGCCAAGAATAAAAGGATGGGGGTCTTTTGGTGACTATTCGGTTCTTTTTTCTTCTTCCTCGAAAAATGTTTGTTTTATGGCGTAGCCAATAAAATTATCCATCATGGGCGGGCTGACGATCTCCGGGACTTCCACCTCCCCTGTATATTCTAATCCATGCCTGATTTTCGCCGGTACTATCCAAATATCCCCTGGCTTTATTAATCGCTCGGGCTCCTGTTTTCACCGGAGTGATGACTTTTCACGAGACCATCAATAATGAGGATTACCACTTCGGATGAAACCCCTTATAAGAAAAGGCATTATTCTTTTCCAAGATATTGAATCAGATTGTCCACGGCAATTAGCCCCATCTCAAGGAGTGCATCATGTGTGTATGATCCAATATGGGGGGTGGTCAAAATATTATCCAAGGTCAGTAAAGGGCTACCTACTGGGGGTTCATCCTGAAAGGTATCAATAGCTGCGCCGGCAATTTTCCCATCCCTGAGTGTTTCGAAAAGAGCCTTTTCGTCTATCAACCCACCTCGGGCGGTATTGATTAAGTAGGCTGTTTTTTTCATTAAAGCCAACTCTCTTACCCCGATTATTCCTTTCGAACCAGGATTTAAATCGCAGTGTAAGGTAATAAAATCTCCTTTGGCTAAAAGTTCATCCAAGGGAAGGAAGTGGATCCCCTGCGTTTGAGAGGAAATTTCATCTTTTTTTATATCATAGGCGAGAATATCCATCGAAAATCCTTTAGCGCGGTCGGCAACCGCTTTGCCAATTCGCCCGAGGCCGACAATTCCAATGCTTTTTTTGTAAACTCCTCGTCCAATGAACCTGCCCCATTCTCCTTTCTGCGTTGACATATGAGCTTGCGGTATCTTTCGGCAAACAGCCAGCATAAGCCCAAAAGTTAGATCGGTCACAGCCTGGGTATTCACTTCAGGCGTATTGACCACTAAAATTCCACGTTCCTCGGCAGCCTCCAGGTTAATATTATCCAACCCAACTCCGTATCGGGAAATGACTTTAAGTTTTTTAGAGCTGAAAATCGCCTTGCGGGTATATTCATCCAATCCTGCTATGACTCCATCGACATCTTTTAATAAGGGGATTAAATCATTTTCTTTTAAAGGGCGATTAAAGGGGTTGTCAACGATCTTGCAACCATGTTGAATGAGTCGTTCCCGAGGAAGAGGATCTATTTTATTAAAAGAAGTGGATGTAATTAATACTGTATATTTTGCTGGCATATTTATTCTTTCTTCGTTAATGAATTAGTGGTTACTGGGAACGAAGATTGCCTCTAAATTGGGGATTACAACGTCGGCTGCGGCTGCCAAAAGAGATTTATTCGCCGCCCCGCCCAAGACCCCTACTGCCAATCCGGCTCCCGCCTTTTTGGCCATAATCATGTCGGTTACGGTATCCCCGATGTAAACAATTTCCTTGGGAAAAAGCATTAGCCTTTGGCAGGCCGTTTTAATCATTTCCGGGTCTGGTTTTGAACAGGTTACTTCGTCCCCACCTAAAATGAGTGAAAAAAACGCCGAAATCTTCAGGAATTCAAGAGTATTCTGAGCGCGCCGATGCTCATCGTTCGTAAGACAGGCCAGGGGAATATTTCTCCCATTGAGAGCCTCCAGAAGAGAATATAAACCACTCATTGGCCTGATAAGCTCATCCAGCTCAAGTTCCTGGTCAGCTAAACGGAAAGATTCACGGGTAATATTCTCCGCTTTTTCCAAAGGAAAGCCTTGTTGAGAGAGAAAATGAATCACGATCTGAAGGGTCTGTTCTCGGGTGGCTACGGCCAAGGGGCCACCCGGAGCAATCTTTCGAAAATCAACATCATAGCCAACAGCCCGGCCAAGGGCCCGCCGGAATCCCTCTTTTCCTTGGGAAAGATGGGCTAAAATCTTTTCCGCCCGCTTGTCCATCAGGGTTGAATACTGATGGTGCAGGTCCACTAAGGTGCCATCTTTATCAAAAAATAATCCCTGGGCTTCGAATACCTGTGTCCCGAAATAAATCTGCAAACAAGGACCCTCTTCAAATACTGTAATCAAGGAATTTCAAGACTGAAGACCATTTCTTGGCGAGGGATCCCGTTACGATCCCAACCCCGAATCTGATAATACTCTTCAAGCATTTCATCATACATAGCCGGAGTGATATCCCTTCCTTTGGCGAAGCCTTCCGGAAGTGGCTCTTTCATCCGCTCCGGGAGGAGGTCATCCTTTCGCGTTAGCCCTTCCCGGTTTAGGATAAGCCGCTCCAGCGTGTAAATTCTACTGCCGATGTTCATTAGCTGGGGGGTGAAATCGTACCCCGTTACATATTCCAGAACCTTACCCGAGGGAGAATCACCGAAACCCAGAGCTCCCCGCACAACAGTGCAAATACCGAGAGAATCTACATATGCCCGGTTATCCTGGAGAGTTTGCACCAGCCTGCCCTTTCCTTTCGTCGCGAAGCGATCATACTTTTTAACCACCAGCTCATCGCGGATGGTCCATCCACCTACGTTGTGGCAGGCCCCCCTGCTGGAAGTCCCAAACGCCAAACCCATCCCATGGAAGCCACGCGGTTCATAATGAGCAAAGGCCATCCCTTTTACGTGCATCATGTAAGGCTCAAGTTCGGGCCGCTTACCCCGGATCTGGGAGAATCCGCTGGAGAGAATATCTCCCAGCCCTTCCCTTCTGGCAATACGCTTGACCATCTCCACCATAGCTTCGCTGTTTCCAAAACGTAGGTCGAGCCCTTCGATCTCTGCTCCGGAAATCAGACCTCGTTTAACACATTCCATGGCGAAGGCAATCAAGGTTCCAGTAGTCATCGTATCAATGCCCTCTTCATCACAGATCTGGTTAGCGGCGATTATGGCGCCAAAATCGCTTACCCCGCACTGACCCCCGAAAGCGCCGATGGTTTCATACTCCGGATCGCTTTCCGCTCCCTTGAAAGACCCTTCCTTTACCGCGCAGACCTGGGCGCAGCCCACCGGGCAACGGTAGCAGGCCTGGTTGCGGACGAAATAATGCTCTTTCATGTAAACCGAGCTGATCGTGTTGATCCCGTCGAATACCGCCGTCTGGAAGTTACGCGTGGGATAGCAACCGAACTCATTTATGATTTCCGTGTACTGCGGAGTCCCATGCGTTGTGTGGCTCCTCTTCGACTGCCGCACATCCTTGGCAGCTTGGGCAATGGATCCTTTTAGCGCATCCAGATCGGCTGCGGGAAGAGGGCGAGTCCCGCATGAAACCAGGGCCTTGACGTTCTTTGCGGCCATCGCCGCTCCGGCGCCCCCGCGGCCGAAGCTCCGGCCATCCACCTGGATGCACGCAATCCGGACTCCCCGCTCTGCGGCCGGACCAATGGATATGACCCCGATCCTCTTTCCGGCAAAGGCCTTCTTGAAATATTCGTCAACCTCGGTCGTCTTTTTCCCCCAAAGATGTTTTGCATCCTGGAAATGCACTCCTGCGTCATCGATGATCACCGCCACGGGAGAAGAAGCCCGGCCCTCCAGAATTATGCCGTCGTAGCCCGCGAACTTTAGGTAGGGGCCAAAATTGCCGCTGGAATTCGAACACAGATAATGTCCCGTGTCCGGCGAGCGTGTGGCCAGCTGCATCTTCGTACTCGCCAAAACGGGCATTCCCGTCAGGGGCCCCGTTATAAAAAATATTTTATTTTCGGGATTCAACGGGTTCAGAACCGCCGGCAATTCGCGATAATAAAAGTAGGCAGCCACCCCTCGTCCCCCGAGATATTTTTTCCGAAGTTCCTCCGGATAATCCACATCTGCAGTTTTTCGCTGACCGAGGTCGATCCGTAAAATTTTTCCCGCATACCCGCCACGAAACATAGATTTATCCCCGTCTAACTTATATAATCCCCAAATTAAAGGATGAAATAAAACATCATAAGTTAATTTGAAATTGAAAATTTCGCTCCGCCCGCAAATTTATAATCTGTAAATCCCTTTGTGCTGTTCCTTTTCGGAAAATGACCCAGAACACCGCCTTCTCTGTAACGGGAAAAGGAAGAGCATGCCATACTCCAGCAGAAAAGATAATCCCTTGCCCCTGTTCAATATGAAAAGCTTGAAAATCAACCTCGCTCAGTACTTTCGGGTCTTTGGGCTTTCCGATCAAGCAAGCCGCCGCCCCCTGGAAACAAAGCAAAGCTTCCGGAGTCAAAACATGTCGCTCTACTTCCTCTCCTATGAAAATCCTCCTTGGGAGCTCAAACCAGCCAATTCCTGTTTCTCCGGAAATCTGCCAGGAAGCAATCCCGTCCCAGTAAGAAAGGATATCCGTTTTAAAAGTGGGCTCCCTGGAGGGGTGGGTAACCGCTTGTCCCAACTTGGATGGCAAAAGGGAAAGATTTATACACGGATATTTTTCTATTCGCATCATTCCCTCTCTATTGAAAGAATGGCTCAAGCCTTGAGGTCAATCACCGCTTTTAGGGCCTTTCGTTCCCTCAACAGGTTTAAACCCTCTTGAAGTCGGCTGAGGGGCAGAACGTGGGTGACAAACTTTCCCGCATCCAAAACCCGCATCTGGATCCAGTTAAGAATTTGGCTATGAGTGGCTGACTCCTCCTGGAAAGTCGGCCATTGCAGGAAATGAAGCTTCCAGTTATAAGGACCATTCTCCCAGTTTAAATTCATCTGCGATCGGGTAGAAATTCCGTATGCACAAATAGACCCGTTAAACTTGACTATATTCATGGCCTGGTTCAGCAGCTCCGTCACCCCAACTGCATCCACAACAAAATCAAGTCCTTCCGGAAATCGCTCCTTTGCCCATGTTTCTGGTTTCGTACCGCGAACATCAAGGCAATCGTCGGCTCCCATTTCCCGGGCTAAATCAAGGCGTGAATTTTCCATATCACAGGCAATGATGGGTCCGAGCCCGAGGATTTTGCAGAACCGCACAAACGATAATCCCACGGGCCCCATGCCAAAGATCATGATGGAAGCATTCGGCCGCATGCCAAATCGATAAATGGCCGATAAGACCTCTTTATGCGTAATCAGCATGGTTCCCTGAACCGGATTCATTCCTCTGGGGATTTTCTGCTGGGACAAGTAGATGTCGTTCCACCCATCCTCAAGCCGGACTTTCCCATCCTCCAGCATGGCCTTTCCATCCCCGGCCACGCCGTATTCCGCAAAGGCCCCCCAACCGGAATAAAGGGAAGTCCCGTCGCCGATGGTCTCCAGCCCCGGACGGAGCACGAGGTCTCCGATTTCAAAACTGCGGACCTTCTTTCCTTTCTTAATGACCCGGCCCACGGCTTCGTGCCCCAGTACCGCCGGATAGGTTGAAAATCCTTTGAAATGGCCTTCCAGAAGTTTCCAATCCGTTCCGGTACAAATGCCGCAGGCTAATTGCTCCACCAATACCTGGTAATCACTGAATCCCGGCATGGGAATTTCTTGGATTTCGAGTTGTCCCGGCCGGACAATTACGGCTGCTTTCATTTCTTTTCCTCCTTAAAGGCCCTGCAGCTTGGTATAGATGGGAACGAGGGCCTCGTATGCTTCCTGAAAAATGACATAGGTTCGATCATATATTTCCCGGGATTCCGGCCGCGGGTACTGGACTTCGGCAACCTGGGCAATCTTCTTTGCCACCTGGAAATTTTTGAAGAGACCAAAGGCGATCCCCCCAGCGATGGCCGCTCCCAGCGAAGTGGCCTCCTCCAGAAAAGTCAGTCTTTCGATCGGCCGATTGAAAATATCCGCCATGATCTGCCGCCAAAGGGCGCCCCGAGCTCCTCCACCAATCACCCGTATCGTGGGGATGTGGATTCCTTGGGCGATAAACGCGTCAAGAATGATGCGGAGATTGAAACTGACCCCTTCCAGGACGGCACGGATCATATCCGCCCGGCTATGGCTCAAAGTCAAACCCAAGAAAACGCCCCTTGCTGCCGAATTCCAATGGGGGCTTCGCTCCCCCATTAGATAGGGAAGAAAGAGCAGGCCTTTAGCACCGGGAGGGCTTTTCTCGGCTTCCCGGTTCATGAGCTCGTAGGGGCTTATTCCCAGACGGCTCCCTGCGGCGATTTCTTCTTTACACAAGTTGTTCCGCAACCATTGATAAGATGCCCCTCCGGTCTGCATAGTCCCGGTAGGAGTTACCATTTCCGGATGGAGGTGATAAAAATTGACGGTCCTCCGGGCGGGATCATAGACCGGCTTGGGGTTCGCCAGAGCAATCCACGAGGAAGAGCCAATATAACTGTAGGCATCCCCCTCAGCGATAACTCCAGCCCCTACCGCCGCACAGGGGCCATCCCCACCTCCGATTGCCACCGGGACCCCGGGAGGAAGGCCTAACTCACCTGCAATCTCCCCTTGAACTTCCCCGGCAATTTCTATGGAGGGTCTGGCTTCGGGCAGTATTTCCCTCGGAAGATCCAACCCCTTTAAGATTTCAGAGGACCATTCTTTTTTATTGATGTCCCATAAGTTCATACTGGAGGCATCGGAATAATCCGTGGCCATCTTTCCGGTCAGTCGAAACCTCAGGAAATCTTTGGCGTGAAGAACTTTGAACGTCTTTCGGAAAATATCCGGCTCATTCCGGCGAACCCAGGCGATTTTTTCCACCGAATAGGTAGGACTGATGCGATGCCCGGTAATGAAATAGACCTGTTCTTCCCCCACCTTTTCGGAGAGCGTGCGAGCCTCCTCGATGCTCCGCTGGTCGGCCCAAATGATCGCCTTCCGGAGCGGATTTCCCCCTCGGTCCACGGGGAGGCACCCCATCATCTGCCCGCTGAAGGAAATTCCGGCGATCCGCTTGGGGTCGACTTGGCTATCCCGGATTAATTTGACTGTGGATATTTTAAAAGCTCTCCACCAATCCTCGGGATCCTGTTCGGCCCAACCTGGGTGCGGATAATCCGTTTCATAGGCATAGAAAGAACTGGCCAAAAGTTCCCCCTGGGTATTGAAAAGGGTCGCCTTGTTGCCCGTCGTTCCCAGGTCGTGAGCCAAAATCAAGTCTTTTTCCATCATTCGCCCCTTCTCAGTGGAGTTACTTCGTCGTATGCCCCCCATCGACGATGAAACTCTGGCCGGTGGTCCAGTTGGCTTCATCGGAAGCCAGGTAAAGAACGATACCCGCAAGATCCTCTGGAACCCCCAGCCTCCCCAAGGGCACTGGGTCGATTAACGCTTTTTGAATTACCGGGTCCGCAAGCACATCTTTGGACATGTCCGTTTTGGTAGTTCCGGGTAATACACAGTTTACATTAATCTGATAAGGGGCCAATTCCACTGCCGCCGCCCGAGTATAAGCCAGGATGGCTCCTTTCGACGCGGTGTAGACGGATAGTAAAGGTTCACCGACAACAGCCACAATGGATGCACAGAGGATGATCTTACCCTTCTTTTGTTTCATCATCTGCACGGCAGCCACCTGGGTGCAGAAAATATTCCCTTTCACATTCGTATGGAATATCCGCTCGATTACTTCTTCAGACTGCTCGAGAAGGGGGGCCTTGTGCACCAGCCCGGCGTTGCTGACCATGGCATCGAGCCGCCCATATTTTTGAACCGTGAAATCAACCATTTTCTGCACATCGACTTTTTTCCCCACATCGGCCTGAAAAACCAGGGCTTCCCCGCCAGCCTGTCGAATCTGATTGACAACCGCCTCGGCAGCCTTGGCATTCCCCACATAGTTGACAATTACTTTTGCCCCCTCCCGGGCCATGGCAACACAGTAGGCTGCTCCCATCCCGCGTCCCCCACCGGTGACGATGGCAATTTTGTCCTTGAGTCTCATTTTCTCCTCCATCATTTTAAATATTACAAGTAGAGAGGCAATCCTCTACCTTGGAAAAACAACCTCTTTCTAAGCGGATTAAAAAGGATGCATCAAGACGCTACGGGTTAAAAACTTCCCATTCTTTAAATTCTCTAAGGCCTCATTGATATGCCGAACCGGAATCAGTTCCCCAATATGCGGTTCCAGCTTGCCGCTATTGACCAAGTTCACCACTTCCCGGAATTCGCTACGCGTTACGGCCCGAGATCCGATAACTTGTTTTTCCCGGATTACGATATCGTAGGAGGGTATTTCCATGCGTGGGTCTATATAAGCCAGGGCAATGACTTTCCCCCCATTCCGGCATAGGGTTACTGCTTCCAAAATGGATTCCCGGGTGCCAATCAAATCGGCAACCACATCGAATCCCCCCATTTTCTTCGCTATATCCGGTAAGCTTTCCCGTTTGGTATTGATGGTTAGATCGGCGCCGATTGTTTTGGCCAATTCCAGTTTCTGATCGTTCCGGCTCGTGACGGTGACCTGCGCGCCTAAGAGCCTGCCGATGCGGATGCCCTGCATTCCCAACCCACCGACTCCGACAATAGCCACCTTCGTACCCGCGCTGACGCCCCCGAGGGTCTTTAAACCTCGGTACATACAGACCACCGCATCCGGAACGATAGCAGCTTTTTCAAAGGGGATTTGATCGGATATCTTCTCCAAATTGGTTGCCGGAACATTGACATATTCTCCCATCCCACCGCTTCTTTCGAAGCCGATGCGGACCAAATTCGAGCAGCGGTTTGTTTCTCCCCGGAGGCAAAAATCACACCGGCCGCAAGAAGCGTCCACGCAAACCACAACTCGGTCTCCGCTGGAGAACTCTTTGACCCCCGCCCCCACCTTGACCACAATACCCGCAAACTCATGTCCCGGAATAAGCGGCAGCTTGACCGTGGGAATTTTCCCTTCGGAGATATGGACATCCGTGGAGCATAGGCCGCAGGCTCTAACCTCGATCGTAACCTCCTGGGGGCCTGGTTCCCCAATCTCCACCTCTCGAATCTGCAAAGGTTTATGATAAACCTCAAGAACTGCTGCTCTCATCGTTCCACCTCCTTTTAAATTAAATAGGACGCAGATTTGCGCAGATGACCACAGATAATTAATTTTCTTTTTAGTTTATCCTGATAATCTGTGTTTACCCTGTTAGATAGTAAAAATCTAACAGGGTGAATCCGTGTCCAAAAAGCAATTTCCTATACAATTGAATTAACCAGTCGTCTCAGGCTTTTCTTTTCCCCGAAGATCACCTACCGTTCATCCCTTGACCGGAGCCCGTCTCTCTTGCTCTCCTTGCAGGAGGGGTCGGTATTGAACTAAAAATAAAGCGAATGCGATAATCGCCGAAGTTACCGGAACAATAAAACCAAAACCCAGATCCGTTTTTTGCGAAATCAGCGCCGTCAGCCAGCAGAAAAACATCCCCCCCAACCCGCTCATCATCACGATGAATCCCATGGCTGTGCCGGCCATATCGTGATAGATTTCCCCGGTCAAAGCCACCAAGGAAGGAAAAATTCCCGAAATCGCTAACCCCGTCATCATGATACCAACGGCGGAGACCCACCCATGCCCTTTCCATCCGACAAGACTAATGATGACCAATGAGGATAAAAGGATCAGAATAATGCGGCTATTCAAAGTTCGGGGCCCGAGCCATCCGCATACCAGTCTTCCTAAGATCATCAGGACGAAAAAAGCAGAAAGAACGGCGCTGGCCGTGACCACCGAGAAACCTTTGGCTTCTTTCAAAAAAGTCACCGAAAGGTAGATTACTGAAAATTGGGTTCCCATCGATAGAAAATCCACTAAGACCAAGAGGATAAAATTTCTCTGTTTCGCCAGACGGCCGATCAGACTGAATTGGATTCGGTTTCTTGCCTCGCCTCTCGGAGCTCGAACGAAGGTAAAAAAAACCGCTAAAGAAAGGACGAAAAAACCTAGGCCTTCATAGCCATATTGCCACCGCCAATGTCGAGAGAGGAAGTATCCTATGATTAAAGGGGCGATCAAAGACCCGGAAGCTGAAAAGATGTGGTGGATATTTAAGATGCTGCCTTTCCGTTGAGGGTATAAGCCAACTAAAACCACATGGGAACTGCTCAAAATTAGTCCGCTTCCAATCCCAATAAAGGTCACGAGGAGAAGATTAAGAGCATATGATTCCCACAGGCCAAAGAAGAATGCGCCTCCCCCGAGAAACACGCAGCCGCATACCAAAACTCTCTCTCCACGAAATAAATCGGAAAGGATCCCTCCGACTGTTCCCATCAGCCCATAGCCAAACTGAATTCCCGCCGTAAAAAGCCCGGCACTTTCCAGGTCAACCCTTAAAAAGTCTCGCAAAGAGGGAAGACTCGGTCCCAGGAATCCGAAAGACATTCCCATACAACCGATCGCCAGAAAATTGGCAGCCGTAATCAGGAGACGGTTCTGGATCAACTCCTCATCTCCTGACCATGAGTTGTTGGATCGCCCTTCCTGCGCGCATCCTTCCTCCTGAGAGGATGGTTTTCACTGCTCTTTTCTGCCCGAGGAAAATATTCTATCAATATTGGCAATTACCTCAGGCGGAAGGCTGATATCGATGGCCTTCAGGTTACTTTCGAGCTGCGCCCGCTGTGTGGCTCCCGTGATAACACTGCTAATACCCGCCTGATGGAGGATCCAGGCAAGCGCAAGTTCGTTGCGCTGAATTTTCAATTCTTCGGCCACCGGTTTTAACTGGCGAACCTTGGTCATATGGTCCTCTTGGTACCAGGTCTCCCTTACGAAACCAAGCCTCCCGATCCGACTTTTCTCGGGTATCCCTTCATCATATTTCCCTGTGAGAAGACCTGAGGCCAGGGGGCTGAAGACAACTAACCCCATCCCATATTTGGAAAGGTTAGGCAGCACCTCTTTTTCCACTCGTTCCCGATACAGGAGACTGTATTGAGACTGCTCGACCAAGGGTTTATAGAGGTTATATTTTTCGGCCAAACCGATCGCCTCATCGATCTTTTCAATAGGCCATTCGCTAGTTCCCCAATAGAGAATTTTCCCGGCATGGATGAGATTATCCATGGCTCGCACGGTCTCCTCCATCGCTGTTTCCGGATCATGGCGATGGCAGAAATAAATGTCAAGATAGTCCGTCCCGATCCGGGAAAGCGATCTATTGATCGATTCCATGATGTGTTTTCGCGATAGCCCCTGATCATTCACGTCTTCGCTCATGGGTCGAAACAATTTGCTCGAAAGAACCAGGGTGTGGCGGGGGAACTCCTTTAACGCCCGCCCCATCATCCGCTCCGACTCCCCCTTGGCATAGGCATCGGCCATGTCGAAAAAATTGATCCCCTTATCGTAGGCCGCCTTAACGATGTCTCCTGCCAAAGCCTCGTCTTTAAGGCTGTCCCCAAAGGTGGTCCATCCTCCGAGGCTCAGGCAGCTAAGCTGCAAACCGGAGTTCCCCACTTTCTTATACTTCATAAATCTCTCCTCATGGAAATCGTTGAAAAAAAGGTATGACGAAGGTGTTATTTTTTCAGGCTCACCCCTGAAAGTTTTTCCGCCAACGCTGCCACGGCCGAGAAATCATGATCCCCTTTCCCATCCGCCATTGCCTGGGCATAGATTTGCCGGATAAGACCTACGATCGGCATAGGAATCGTATCCGCCCCGGCCGAATCTAACGCCAGCCCCAGATCCTTAAAGAGCAGCTTCAGCATAAACTGGGCTTTATAATCCCCTTTTAAGATATTGGGGGAACGTCTTTCCATTACTGTGGAGGCTCCGCCTGTATTCCTGAGCACTTCGATCATAACGTCCGTTGCTATCCCGGCTTTCGCTCCCAGACATAAAGCTTCGGCAAGAACAGCCATATTTGCGCCCATAATCGCATTGCCAACAAGCTTCATATAGCAGCCCATGCCATTGCCGCCCACATGGAAAATGTTCTTGCCCATGGCGGCCAGAACATCCCGATTCGTCTCGAATACCTTCGGGTCCCCTCCCACCTGGATGGTCAATGCGGCCGCGGCCGCGACGCCCACGCTTCCGCTTACGGGCGCATCCAGCATCATGAACCCTTTTGAGGTTACTTGGGAGGCAAGCGCTTTGCTTACCTCCGGGGAAATCGTGCTCATATCGATCAAAACTGAACCCGTGGTTAATCCCTCCACTATTCCGTCTTTTCCCAAAACAACCTGTTCCACCTCGGAGGACCCCGTTAACATTGTGATGATAACCTGGCTCTTCCTGGCGACATCCTTTGGAGAGGTTCCGGCTTTGGCTCCCTGATCGAGGATCTCTTTCATTTTCGCTCCGGTTCGATTCCAAACCGTGAGATCAAATCCTGCCTTGACAAGATTTTTGCTCATCGGATTTCCCATCATGCCTAATCCAATAAAGCCGACTTTTTTACCCATGGTTTAATCTCCATTTTTTCAAATTTGGTTTCCCCGATTTGGGGGGCATTAAATCTGGTCTTATTTTGATTTCTATTTAGTCTCCATCCGGAAACCCCTGATTTTCCCCTCCCCCTCGACGGGGAAGGGAAGGGTGGGGGTGATAATAGTTTAGAATTTCACGGGTTTCCGTTTTACTCCCCCTCACCCCGACCCTCTCCCGCAAGGGGAGGGGGGGTTTCCGGACGAAAACTATTTCGTTGATTTTCCCTTCAGACCCATCATCTCCGCGAAGAAATCTTCCTGCTCCAACTGCAAAATGGGGGCGAGATCGACGAACTCTTCTGGCGCGGGCAACCGGGTGATCACCCCCAGTTTGTGCAAAATTTGCCCGGCCGTCCGCACCCCTTCCAGACTGGGAAACATCATACCCCCCATCAAGCGGGCAAACAGGACATAAGTGGGTTCAAGAATGGATCGGTCGGTTTCGCCGCTGTATTTCTCGATCACCTGAATGCCGAAATGGGGATCGGTGCGGAAACGGTAGACTCCCTGGCAGTAGGCGCGAACATACTTGGAAACGAGATCCGGTTTGGTTTTCAGGAACCGTCTCTTTGTGGCTGCGCAGCTGTTCTGAAAAGCCACATCCAGGCGGCCGAAATCCTCCACGAAGTTCCAGCCTCGTTTCAGGGCCTGAAAGGGTTCGGGGGCGTGCATAATAGCAACGTCGACCTTTGAGGCGTCGAGAAGAAGATCCAGCCGGGAGCCGCCGGAGCCCACCGCGACCACTTCCGCGTCTTTATGAATATCCCAGCCCCAGCGTTCGAAGGCCATGGCAATCGAACATTCATCTGCATCCCCCCTAACTAAGACCCCCCATCTTTTGCCCCGGAGATCTTCGCGTTTCAAAAGACCCGGGCGGGCGCATACCTGTTGGGCGCTGCGGCTGATTGCCGAGGCGATGATGACCGCATCCCCCTTATTATGAATATTAATCGAGATGAGCTCAGGGGATACCGCATTCGTGAAATCTACCTCCCCGGCGATCAAAGCCGGCAAGGAGCGACTATGTCCTGGGTAAAAAACCAATTCGGGATCAAGACCATTCTCTTTAAAATATCCCCCCTCCACCGCTGAAAAGACCGGGGCGGTCCCTGCCCCCCGGTTTGCGCAGGCGATTCGAATTTTCTCCATGAATACCTCCTCTACGTGACGTTAAAACCCGAATCAACGTTAATCGTATGGCCATTGATCCAGCGGGCCGCATCAGAGGCTAAAAACAAGGTCGGCCCAACCAAAGCATCGTCGGGTAAAACCTGTCCTAACGGCATCCGCATCAGAATGCGCTCCACCCGCTTCGGATCCTTGAGGACTTCGGCGTTGAAAGGCGTCTTGGTGAAACCAGGGGAGATCACATTGGAACAAATCCCATGAGGCCCCCATTCAACCGCTAAGCCACGGGTCAAAGCAATCACTCCCGCTTTTGCAGGGCTATAAGCCGGATAACCGGGAATTCCATGCATGCCGGCATTTGATGAGAAATTCACGATCCTTCCGAATTTCTGGTTAATCATTACTTTACCTACCGCTTGGCAAGCTAACCAGCACGCCTTAAGATTCACATCCATCACCCATTGCCATTCTTCTAATTGATAATCAATGGATGGTTTGCGAATAATTCCTCCTACCAAATTTACAAGAATATCGATTTTTTTGTAACGGTCGCAAACCATATTGACAAAATTATCCACTTCTTTGGGATTACATAAATCGACCTGGGAGTAAATAACTTGCCCCCCAAACCTCTTGGTTTCCTGCGCCAATTTAACCAATTTCTCTTCTGTCCGGCCACATAAGGCTAAATCTGCCCCGGCTTGAGCGAAAGCAATTGTAATCGGGCGGCCCAAGTCCCCCGCAGCACCTGTTAAAATTACGGTTTTTCCTGAAAAATCAAACGGATTTTTCATTTCCGTGGATACCTCCTTTACTGTCCCTTTGAAGACAGCGGTTATTGGGGATTACAAAAACTTACCGCGCCTGAAGAGCAAAATCGCCTTGCCTCGGTTGTGTCCTTTCCCGTTGAGCTCCCTCAAACTTATCGATCCATCTTCAAATTTTTCTTTTATGCCTGTGTTCGTCTGAGCCCTGCTTCTTGGACTCCGCGAATGATCCGAGCTTTTTCTTCATCGCTGAGGGATTGGAGTGGGGGGCGAATAACTGTTTTGGGTTGCCGGCCGAGATACTCTAAGGCAACTTTCATCCGGTTATGCATGTTCACGATCGGATCACAGTAAAAGACCTGCGTTAAAGGCCAAATGCGGTCGTTCACCGCCTGAGCCGCCCGGAGGTCCCCGCGTTGAACAGCCTCAAACAGCTCAGCATGAAGGTCCGCGACCACCGATCCGCTTCCGGATAGAATCCCATCCGCGCCCAGCGCCGTACTTGCAAAAAGCATGGTGTTATTGGTGGTAAGAACACTTGTCTCCGGCCTCGCTTTCTTGATTGCT
Source organism: Deltaproteobacteria bacterium (assembly GCA_016875165.1). Lineage (GTDB taxonomy): Bacteria > Desulfobacterota > SM23-61 > SM23-61 > SM23-61 > JAHJQK01. The sequence goes on along the minus strand of VGSF01000031.1, from coordinate 2,109 downwards.
CTCAGATTCTTCTCATATGTCGGTAGGTGATCACTTCCCTCTTTTACTCCAACAACGTTCGGAATTTCGATCAGGCGCAAAAGAATTTCGGTTGGATAGCCCAGCCCGGCGATTGGGAATTGGAAAATGACCACTCCGATGTCGATGGCCGCTGCGACCGATTTAGCAAAACTCAACACCATGATTTCCGTGCGGTTTCCTCCCCCCCCTAAAACGGGCGGGGGGAAAAGAAGGATCGCGCGGGCCCCGGCCGCTTCCGCATCCCGGGCAAGTTCGATGGCCTCCGGGGTTGAGTCCGTGTACACCCCCGCAACCACTGGGGCTTTGCCTTCTGCTTCCTTGACCGCAACCTCGATAACCCGTTTGCGCTCTTTCCTGGTGAGGGATGCCACTTCACCGGCATGGCCATTACAGACGATTCCCCCACCCTTTGAAGCCGTGGCCAGCCAACGCACATGGGCGGCAAAGGCATCCTCATCGATGGAAAAATCAGGTCTGAAGGGACATAGACTAGCCGGCAATGAACCTCGCAATTTAACTGAACTCATAATCGAACCTCCCTTTTTTCGGTGCAGAGCATTTTGTAATTATGGAATGGGCGCTTCCCAAACTGATCTTTATTGTATAGACTTTCGGAGTTAAGACAATTATCTCTTCCCTGAAACTAACTTCCAATTCTTCCTGATGGCTTTCTCTGTTCCCGGGGGGCAGAAGACGAAAAGGAAAACCATGTCTTGATCTCCCGTATTTTCAACGGAATGAGGTTCTTGCGCATAAGCAATGAGAGAATCTCCCTTTTGAACGGAAAATTTCCCCTCCGGAGTCTCAAGTAACCCTTTTCCCTTGAGGAAATACATAATTTCTTCCCCGTCGTGGGTGTGCGCTTCGGCCTTCTCTCCCGGAGGGTAGGTTGCTATTCCAACCGCAAGGTTCTTGGTCCCGGCAGACAGTTCGTCGATTAAAATTTTGGCCTTCCTTTTACTGGGCAACGGAGCCTGATATTCTGGAACATTCCTCTCGCCGATAACTTTCATCTCGATAACCTCCCTTCAATGTCGCTGCTCTCCATAAAGCCCAGAGGCAGTCTTGATTGTGAATCTCGCTACCGCCAAGCCAATCAGTTCCGGGTCAAAATACTTAACGCTTCGCCTTACCGAGCCCTGTTTCCTCAATGGGCTCTGGGTAAGGAAATCAATCTGACCTTTCCAGGGAAGGCTAAAGACTTTAGGGTAGAGTTTTATCGGCGGGGTTATTTCTTTTTGAAGGCCACCACTCTGACCGGGCTGGCATCGCCACCCCTGATTTTCAGCGGGAAAGCCGCAACCTCTACTCTTTCCCCCAATAATTTACCAACCTCTCCTCCTACGAGTTCTATAATAGGGATATTTTTACCCAGAAGCCCATAATGGGCATAGAATAACGGAAATTTCTCTCGATCCACTTTCTCCGTGAAAATGTCGGGCCGAGAGTCCACCAGGGGCGTTTGATAAGGATGGTCGATACATGGGATATCGGTTCCCACCACCTTAGATCCCTTGGCAATTAGCCAATCGACTGCGTCTTTGACCAATCCGGGAAACTTGATCATATATCTGGTTTCATCCGCCCAGATTTCATCGCGATACCAGCCTGTGATAATAAGAACAATATCCCCCTTCTTGACTTCGGGCGTTGCTGCTTCGAGATCTGCTGCGGTTATTTCTTCTAAATCGTTTTTGGCAATGTTTAGGACGACTGCGCTTCCTGTAACCATCTCCAGAGGTAGTTTATCCACCGTCAATGAAGTTCCGCCGATAAAATGCCATGGGGCATCAATGTGGGTGGAGGCATGAGTGCAACAAGTAATTTCCTTTGCACAGATGCCGTCCTTAGCATGATGGATCAGATTTCTTATTTTGACCTCGGGAAACCCCGGCCAGGTCGGTGGGCTGTCATATAATGGCTGGCTCAAATCATAGATTTTCATTTTTTTCCTCCTTTGAATGGTGTGGGTATTGTCAAAAATCTTCTTGCTCATAATGCTTAACTTCCCTTAATTTCAGGCTTTATTTAAGTTGGGCTTGCCTCCCCCTTTTTTTGGGCTTCCAAAAGGGCATCGGCGGAAGTTAT
>VGSF01000030.1 GCA_016875165.1 Deltaproteobacteria bacterium | reverse complement strand
TCAAGTCTGAAAGGGTAGCGACGATTCCCGCCCGGATTGGATTCAGGTGAATATACCGCACAAGTTCCCGCAGATATGTGTCTTCTTGACATACTATCGATTTATATCGGTTTTGAAAGAGGTGTCCCCTGCGCTTATGCCGGCGATTAAAACTGCCCGCATATCCTGTTAGAAGTCTTCGCATCACTGTAGCCAGTGGAACTTGCCCACTCCTGAAAAGAAAATGGGCATGATTCGAAATAAAAACCCAAGCATAGCAGGCTGTATCAGTCTCAGGCAGTAGCCTTGAGAGACGATCCAGAAAGTCCTCACGATCCTGCTCGTTCCAGAATATCTTTCGGCGTTCGATCCCCCTGATCATGAGGTGATGCAAGACGCCGGGTGCGTCGAGTCGGGCTAATCTTGGCATGCATTTTCAATTACCACATCCAAGTAGGTTTGTCAACTTAGAATCTTAAGGGCGTCCCCTTATTACGATTATTAACGAGTAAGTAAGTAGCAGAAGGCTGACAGGAAATCAAGGGCATCTTATACGATTATGACTTGGAAGATTTTAGCAAACTTTTAAGGCAAAGTCATCTGACCGTCGATCACTTTATTTTCGATCATGCGGATAATCAAATCCATGCCCAGGCTCAGGCGGAAGGCCGCTCGGCTCAGGAAAATGAGGCGCTGACTTTTTAATCTCCCCCTCCCGCCTGAGCCACAGTAAAGGTTGAAGAATAAAAGTGATCGACAGTCAGCAAAGTCATTGATTGACAAATGTAGGGATGCTGTGGCATAAGGTTTTTAAAGAAAGTCGTTAGTCCGTGAGAGCGAAAGGCGCAAGGCGAACCGAAAACGCTCTTGCGACTAACACCTTAGGGAATATTTAAGAAGAGGTTTGTTATGTATAATTTGAACGGGCAGGTAGCCATCGTGACCGGCGCGGGCAGCGGGATGGGCCGGGCCATCGCCATGCGCCTTTCTTTGGAAGGGGCAGCCATCATCGCTGCGGACCTCAACGGGGGTGAAGTAGAAAAGGCAGTTCAGGAAATGAAAAGCCGGGGAGGGCGCGGCCTTCCCTGGGAGATAGACGTATCCATCGCCAAAGATGTAGAAAGAATGGTCAAGGGAACAATGGAAAATTTTGGCCAGATCGACATCCTGGTTAACAACGCCGGCATCGGAAGCACCGGCTTGATCATCGACCATTCGGAGGAAGATTGGGAAAAACCCATACGGGTCAATTTGAAAGGCACCTTTTTATGCTCGCGCGCTGTGGCTAAAGAGATGATTCCCCGGAAGCGGGGGCGGATCGTGAATATTGCTTCCATCGCGGGAAAATCCGGGGAGGAATTCATCGGAGCCTATTGCGCTTCCAAGTTCGGGGTTCTTGGTCTGACCCAGGTTCTGGCCAAGGAGCTGGGGCGCCATTTGATCACTGTGAACGCCGTCTGTCCGGGATACGTATGGACGCCCATGTGGGAAGAGCTGGCGCAGTGGTTCAAAGACAAATTTCCGGCGCTGGCCGATTTGAGCCCCAAAGAAGTTTTCGAGAAAAGAGTGAAATCTGTTACCCCCTTGCGCCGGCCCCAGACTTCCGAGGACATGGCCAGTCTTGTGGCTTTTCTCGTTTCCGATGAGGCCCGGAATATCACCGGCCAGGCTATCAATGTGGACGGCGGAGCGGTAATGCATTGAATACCGCAAGGCGCAAGGCGATAAGGAAAAAAAGATATTGGACGCAGATGAACGCAGATTAACAGGATTTAAAAAGAAAAAAATAAAAATTAAAAACAGAAATATTACATAGCGGCATAAATAAATGCGTATCAATCGTCATTCCCGCGAAAACGGGAATACAGAACGCAGACTTGATTCCCCCGTATCAAGTACGGGGCAGGCTTGGTCAAGCCCGGAATGACTGACCATATGAGGCTACTGTAAATAATGCGCAAAAACATATGTCGCTCGGTATAGAAGATTGAAAAAAGGCTTCAAATTGAATTTGTATAGGAATTTCCTTTTTGGCGCCTTTTAGCATCTTCATTAATTTTGGACGCTTAACGCGTTATTTTTAATTTATCCTTAATCAGCGTTTTTAAAACTCTGTGATCTCTGTGTACTCTGTGGCTAATTTAATTTATTGTTTCGGCGTTCATCTGCGTCAATCTGCGTCCAATAAAAAAGGGTGGAAACATGATAGAGATCCGGATTCATGGCCGGGGGGGACAGGGAGCGGTGATTGCCTCGAAATTACTGGTAACAGCCGCGGCCAAAGAAGGAAAGAAGGTTCAAGCATTTCCCATCTTCGGGGCAGAGAGAAGGGGAGCCCCAGTCGCTGCTTTCGCCCGGATCGATGAGGAGAAGATTCGCATCCATAGTGAAATCTACACCCCGGATTGTGTCATCGTCCTCGACCCTGTCCTTTACAAGACCGTCGATGTTACGGCCGGGCTCAAGGAGGGGGGATGGATTCTCCTAAATAGTCCCCAACCTCCTTCTTCCTTCCCATTTCCGGCGCATTTTAAAGTTGCCACAGTGGATGCCAGCAGCATTGCCATAAGGCACAAGCTCGGGTCCCGGACAGAGCCCATCGTTAACACGGCTATTTTAGGGGCTTTTGCCAAGGCGACCGGGATTGTGGGAATCGAGTCTCTGGCCGAGACCGTGCGGGAAGCGATTCCGGGGAAAGGAAAAGAGAATGAGGCGGCAGCGAGGGAAGCGTATGAATTGGTGGAAATGAAATAAAAGACGAGAGACGAGAGACGAAAAGGTAATCTTCAACATTTTTTGATAAGGAGTTAAATGGAAGAGAAGATCGTCATAAAAAATTTCAAGGATGTGCCCATCCTTTCCATATCTTTGCAATCCACCCTCTGGAATAAGACCGGGGCCTGGAGGTATTTGCGCCCTGCTTATATTTCCCTTAAGGCCCCCTGTTTTAAAGCTTGCCCGATCGGGCAGGACATCCCTTTCTACCTTACTTCTTTATCAGACGGAAACCTGAATGAGGCCTGGCAGAAAATTCTGGAGGCCAACCCCTTTCCTTCCGTCTGCGGGCGAGTTTGCCATCATCCCTGCGAGAAGGAATGTAACCGTAGGGAATATGATGAAGCTCTGGCCATCAACTCCCTGGAACGTTTCCTGGGCGATTGGGGGATGAAGAAAGGAAAGATCGAGCGAACGGGGGAAAAAAGGAATGAAAAAATTGCCGTCGTTGGCTCCGGCCCGGCAGGCCTATCCTGCGCCTATTTTCTGGCCCGGAAAGGTTGCCGGGTTAAGGTTTTTGAAGGGATGAACGAACCCGGGGGAATGTTGCGGTATGGCATCCCTGAATACCGCTTGCCGAGAAAGATTCTTAATAAAGAAATCGAAAGAATAGAATCTTTCGGGGTCGAGATCGAAACGGGAAAGAAGTTTGGGAATGACCTGGGGCTGGAAGATCTGAAGCCCTATGCAGCCGTTTTTTTAGCCACGGGCGCCCACGCAGAACAAAAACCAAAGATTAGCGGGATAGATCTGAAAGGCGTATGGCCTGGCCTGCATTTTCTAAGCGAGGTTCATTCTAAAAAACGCCCATCCCTGGGAAAAAAAATAATCGTCATCGGCGGGGGCAACACGGCCATCGATTCAGCACGGGCGGCCTTAAGGCTGGGGAGCAAAGTAACGGTCATCTATCGAAGGGCCAAAGAGGATATGCCGGCCATAGCCGCAGAAGTTGAAGAAGCCGTTAAGGAAGGGATAGAATTTCTTTTTAAGGCAGCGCCGGTTTCCATCCTGGGAAAGAATGGCAAAGTCCATGCGGTTGAAGGCATAAGGACAAAACCCGGAAAGGTCGATGAAAGCGGGAGAAAAACACCTGTGGCCATCAAAGGATCCAATTTTTCTTTAAGAGCGGACGGCGTGATCCTGGCTGTGGGAGAACGGGCCGACCTTTCCTTCCTGCCCGCGGAATTGAAGACGAAAAATGGTTTAATTTCCATCGACCCCTGGGGGAGAACGAACCTTGCCGGAATCTTTGCCGGGGGAGATGCAGCCACAGGCCAGGGTTATGTATCCCAGGCCATTGCTTCCGGGAAAAAAGCGGCCATGGCCATCGACCGATACTTGCGAAAAGAGGGCCTGGATTCGCAGGAGAACGGTCTTGAAGTCGCCGGATTCGAAAAGATTAACCTCGATTATTTCCCGCGGGCATCGAGGTTGCAAGCCCCCTCTCTTCCGCTGAAAACGAGGGCAGGCAGGTTTAAAGAGGTTCACGGGGGAATCGCTGGGGTGAAAGCTCGAAAAGAAGCGGAACGCTGCTTCAGTTGCGGGAATTGTATCCACTGCAACGTCTGCCTGGTGGTTTGTCCGGATGTGGCTATTTCTTTCCAGGAAAATGAAAATAGATACGCCATAGATTTCGACCACTGCAAAGGCTGCGGGATATGCGCTGTGGAGTGCCCCCGTTGTGCTATGACCCTGGAGGAAGAAAAATGGAACGAGTGATTTCTGGAAATGAGGCCGTAGCCCATGGGGCAATGCTCTCCCGAGTCCAGGTCATACCGGCTTATCCTATTTCGCCGCAAACTACCATTGTGGAAGCCCTGTCCGATTTTTGCGCCAGCGGGCGGCTGAAGGCCGATTTCGTCAGGGTGGAATCCGAACATTCGGCCATGGCCTGCTGCATCGGCGCAGCTTCCGCTGGAGCGAGAACCTTTACGGCCACTTCCGCCCAGGGGCTGGCCCTGATGCATGAGCTGCTGCACTGGGCTGCGGGATCGCGTCTTCCTATTGTCATGGCCAACGTCAACCGGGCCATGTCCGCTCCCTGGACCATGTGGTGCGACCAGGGGGACAGCCTCTCCCAGAGGGATACGGGCTGGCTGCAGTTCTATTGCGAGGACAACCAGGAGGTTCTGGACAGCATCATCATGGCCTATCGCATTTCCGAGAAGGTCCTCTTGCCCAGTATGGTTTGCCTGGACGGTTTTATTCTTTCGCACACCTACGAGCAGGTGGAGATTCCGGACATTAGCGAGGTTGATCAATACTTGCCTTCCTACACGCCCCAATACAAACTGGACGTGGAAGACCCCCATTCATTCAACGCGGCCTTTTTACCGGACATATACATGGAGCAGCGGATGAAGATGCAGGAGTCCATGGAAGAGGCCAAAATCGTGGCCAGGGAAGTGGACAAGGAATTTGGCCAGGCCTTCGGCAGAAGTTACGGGATGATGGAAGAGTACCGAGTGGAAGATGCGGATATTCTGCTGGTGACCACCGGGACGGTTACGGGTACGGCCCGGGTGGTGGTGGATGAGTATAGGAGGAAGGAAGAAAAAGTCGGCCTGCTGAAGATGAAAATGTTCCGGCCTTTCCCCACGGAAGAGGTGCGCCGGGTTTTGCAACAGGCCAGAAAAGTGGCGGTTGTGGACCGGAATATTTCTTTTGGATCCACAGGGATTTTCGCCCAGGAGATCCGCTCCGCCCTGCACCATCATGGAGAAGGAACATCGGTCTTCGGGTTTATCGCCGGCCTGGGGGGGAGGGATGTGACCCCGGCCGTGCTGAAGGAAATTGTCGAATACGCCAAAGGCAAGGAGGCTCCGGAAGGAGACATTGCCTGGATCGGAGCTAAGCCATAAGGTACGAGCGGCCGAAGGAAGAATTCCTCTATTCAGGGCATATCGGGTGTCCGGGCTGTGGCTCATCTCTATCTATGCGCTACACCCTGCAGGCCCTCGGGAAAAAAACCATGGTGGTCATCCCGGCTTGTTGCTGGGCTACTGTGGCCGGTTTTTTCCCGTCATCGAGCCTAAAAGTTCCGGTTCTGCATACGGCCTTTGAGACGGCGGCCATTACCGCCTCAGGAGTTAAAAAAGGGTTAATGGCCCGGGGAATCGAGGATGTCCAGGTCCTGGCCTGGGCGGGAGACGGGGGGACATTCGACATTGGCCTGCAAGCCCTTTCGGGGTGCGCCGAGCGGAACGACGACATTATTTATGTCTGTTATGACAACGAAGCCTACATGAACACCGGCATCCAGAGAAGCTCGGCCACGCCCTTCTTGAGCTGGACCACCACCACTCCCAACCCGGCGTTCAAGGATACTCCCAAAAAAGACATCATGGAAATCATGGCTGCCCACCGTATCCCCTATGCCGCTACGGCCTCTCCGGCCTATCCGGAGGATCTCTTGAAGAAGATGCGCAAAGTTAGGGAAACCAGAGGCCTGCGCTTCATCCATATTCTTTCTTCCTGCCCTCCGGGATGGAAATTTCCCTCGGAGCTCTCGGTGAAAATCTCCCGCCTGGCCGTGGAAACCAGGGTTTTCCCGCTGTACGAAATCGAGAACGGGAGAAAGTATACTCTGACCGTGGAGCCGAAAAGCCTTCCGGTCAGTGAATACCTTAGGCTTCAGGGCCGCTTCAGCCACCTTAGGGCCAAAGATGTTCAGGCAATCCAGGCGAGCGTGGATGAAGAATGGAAAATTTTGATGACTAAAATTCATTCAAAAAGAAAATTCGTTAACGGCGCCGCCCTTAAAGGAAATTCCAAAATCCAAGCACCAAAATCCAAATAAATAAAAGTGACCACAATATCACATACCGGATTGGGTAATTGGAATTTTGAAATTATTTGCTATTTGGATATTGGAATTTGGATGTTAGGGATGCCCTGAAATTAGCGGTCTAAGCAAGAAAGGACTGGAAAAGGGATCCGGAATCGGTTAGAAGATGGCTTCTTTAATGAAGTGGCTGATCATGGGCTGGTCAATGGTGGTGGTGTTACTATGGGCCTTCCTTTCATTCCGCCAGTGGCAGTCAGACCAGGCGCTCTTTGGCAACCGGGAAGATTTAGTGGGATTCATGGGTATCGTTTTCCTCACCTGGATCGTCCCCATTGCCATCTTTGCTTTTTTCGCCTTTCTGGATCGGGGAACGAAAAAAAATAGGTAATAGGTTATAGGCGATAGGTAAGGAGGCAAAAGCGAAAGCAAAAAAAGAACAAAAGAAGTAAAAAAAAGTAAAAAGGTCTGTCGATAGCAAGTATTTTTTTCCATAACCCATAACCTATGATCTATTGCCCACATTTGGAATTTTAATTTTGGCTTTTCAGTTATGTAAATCAAAAGGAGGTTGGCAATGGGCGGAAAGTCGAAGGTAATCGTCATCAACGAAAAGGACAATGTGGCAACAGCCATTGTATCCTTGGAGGCCGGGGGCACGGTTTCTTTAGAAACCAGGGGCCGAAAGGAAAGGATTAAACTTTTATCATCCATTCCCATGGGTCATAAATTTGCATTGCAGGAGATCGCCGAAGGAGCAGATGTGGTCAAATATGGAGAGTCCATTGGCCAGACCACTTCGGGAATCAAGCGGGGGGAACACGTGCATGTTCATAACGTGGTCAGCCACCGGGGAAGAAAGGGAGGTGTTTGATGAACTTCCAGGGTTACCGTAGGTCGAATGGAAAAGTCGGAGTCCGCAATCATGTGCTGGTCATTCCCAGCGTGGTCTGTTCGCAAGGAGCGGCGGAGGCCATCACCCGGAATGTGAAAGGGTCGGTTTATTTGGCCAATGTATTTGGTTGCGCCCAGGTGGGAGCGGACCGGGAGCAGACAAAGCGGACTCTGGTGGGGTTTGGCGCCAACCCCAACGTCTTCGCTGTATTGGTGGTGGGAAACGGGTGTGAGAATCTGCCGGCCAAAGAGATTGCCGAAGCCATAATTCCTTGCGGCAAACGGGTGGAATTTATCGATATCCAGGAAGTAGGCGGGATGAAAAAAACCATCGCTAAAGGGAAGAAGACTGTCAGGGACATGATAGCTGAAGCAAGGGCTTTACACCGTGAGACCTTCCCTTTGTCGGAATTGATCCTGGGTACAGAGTGCGGAGGATCGGATTTCACTTCCGGTCTGGGTTCCAACCCGGCCCTGGGGGCGGCCAGTGACCTTTTGGTTGAGGCGGGTGGGACAGTGATCCTTTCGGAAACCACGGAGCTGATCGGAGCCGAGCATCTTTTAGCGAGGCGGGCTCGAACGCCGGAGATCGGAAAACAGGTGCTGGACCTGACGGCCTGGTGGGAAAAAGAAGCCATCGCTACCGGGCAGGACATACGCGGGGCCAACCCGGCTCCGGGCAATATCGCCGGCGGGATTACCACCATTGAAGAAAAATCCCTGGGATGCATCTATAAAGGGGGAACAACAACTCTGGAAGAGGTAATCGCCTATGCATTTTCACCCACTCAAAAAGGGCTGATCCTCATGAATACCCCCGGGCATGACATTGATTCGATTACCGGAATGTTGGCCGGGGGGTCGCAAATCGCCGTTTTCACCACGGGGCGGGGAACCCCCACGGGATCGCCGATTGCTCCGGTCATCAAGATCACCGGCAATGTCGAGACCTACCGCAAGATGAAAGACAACATCGATCTCAGCGTCAGTCAGGTGGTCCAAGGCAAGGAGACCGTAAAAGAAGCAGGGCGGCGGGTTTTCCATGAGATTCTTGCCGTGGCCTCCGGAAAATTAACCAAAGCCGAAAAACTCGGGCAGCGGGATTTTTGCATCTTTAAAATCGGTTTGAATTTTTGAAACTGTTTAGCCGCAGAGGACACAGAGAGCACAGAGAAAAATTGCATTAAAACTAAAGGAAACAGTTCTCCGTGCTCTTGGCGGGAAATGCCCTTGAAAGGATAACCAATATGTCAGCGAAAGCCCTCGAGGGGATTCGCCTCCTTGACCTTACGCGGATTTTAGCCGGGCCTTATTGTTCGATGCTTTTTGCAGACCTGGGAGCTGAGGTTATAAAGATTGAGCCGCCGGAAGGAGAGATGATTCGAGATAATCCTCCTATGGTGGAAAACGGGAAAGATGGTCCGCATGATCGCAGCCGGAGCGGATATTTTCTTTCCCTCAACCGTAACAAATACGGAATTACGTTAAACCTGAAACATCCAAAGGCCGTCGGCATCTTCAAAGACCTGGTCAAGATCGGAGATGTTGTCCTGGAAAATTACGCGCCGGGAGTGATGAAGCGCTTAGGGATTGATTATGCAGTTCTAAAAGAGATTAACCCTCGAATAATAATGGGCAGCATCAGCGGATTTGGCCAATGGGGCCCTTACTCGGAAAGAATGTCTTTTGATATCGTCGCTCAGGCAATGAGCGGGCTTATGTCGGTAACAGGCCACCCGGACAGCCCGCCAACGAAGGTGGGGACTTCTATCGGAGACATCAACGCGGCCGTGCACGCGGCCTTTGCCATCATGGCGGCCTTGTGGCACCGCGAGAAAAGCGGGAAGGGGCAGCACATAGATATTTCCATGCAGGAGGCCATGGTATCGATTATGGAGGGGGCGGTGGCCCGGTGGACAATCGGAAAGGAGATGTTAACCCCGATTGGCTCGCATAATACTAATGAATCCCCTATGGCAGCTTACCGCTGTAAGGATGGGCATATCATTATCGGAACCGTGGGCAATGAACACTGGGAGCGCTTCTGCCGGGCTATGGGCAAACCGGAATGGGCCACGTACCCAAACTATGCCACCAAGGGGCAGCGCTGGGCGAAAAAGTACATCCTGCAGAAAGAGATCGAGAAGCTAACCGAGAATTATACAGTCAAGGAATTAGGGGAGATGCTGGACCGCGAGCGGGTGGCCAATTCGCCCATCCTGAACATCCAGCAGGTGGTCGATGATCCCCACCTGAATGAGCGCGGGTACTTTGTGGAGGTGGAACATCCGATTATCGGCAAAGCCAAAATTCCGGGAATGCCTTTCAAACTCTCCGGAACACCCGGCGAGGTCGAGCGCCCTTCCCCATTGGTTGGGGAGCATAATCAGCTTATCTTCGGAAAATACATAGGGATGAGCAGCGAAGAGGTAATAAAACTAAAAGCTGAAGGAGCGCTCTGAATATTGTAAGATTGATGGCCTCGTAAAAAGTCGTCACTCCGGCCTGCCTGTGCCTGACAGACAGGTAAAAACCGGAGTGCAGAGAACTTATAACTATTTAAAAAGACTGGATTCCGGCTTTCGCCGGAATGACGGGGAAAGGGGCTTCCGGCCTTTTTACGAATCCCTCAATATTGGGATTGACGATTTTCAATCTTTAATTATTTGTACCTAAATTGAGCGATTTTACGATTGAAGTATTTAAGATTGTCATTCCCGCGCAAGCGGGAATCCAGATAAAAAGCCAAGCAACTGAATTCCTGTTTTCACAGGAATGACATAGTTCTATTTCACTTATTGAGTGGATACCCGATGTGATTTGAAGTTGTTTCACCACAATGTTTTTCTTCATTTTGGTCCAAAGAATCGCTCAACTTAGGTTGTAACAGTTTAGCGATTTGAAAAAATGGTATAAAAGCCTTTGTTGAGGGCCGGGGATTAGAGCGGAACGCGCCGGAAGCATCGGTTGGGTTTCCGCTTGGCCACGAAGACAGAAGATCTTTTCCTCCGGAGGAGGCGGGGGTTCTTGCCCGCCCCATATGCGGAGATATAAGCGCCTTATGATTCTCCGCCTAAGGCGGATTCCGCTCTAACCCCCGGCCCCTGGAATCCCCTGGCCTTTACAACACATCTTTTTTCAAAGAGCTAAAGTGTTACAATTATTTTGGTTCCGGCTATGCCGGGTAAGGGGTAAAAATTTTTTATCATCATTGCCTTAATATATGCTATTATTTAACTAAGATGATCTCGTAAAAACTCTGAAAATGCCCTTTTCCGTCATTCCGGCCCCGATTTTCATCGGGATAAACTCCAGCCGGAATCTAGTGTAGTGTTTCAGTAATATATTTATATATACCGTTAGCCCTGAGCTTGTCGAATGGTGAAATATTTCAATAGGTTCCTATCATGGTTCGACAAGCTCAACACGAACAGTGTGTAAAGGAAATTATGAATCACTATACTTGTATTTTCAAATGCTTATAAATACCCTGGACTCCAGTTTTCACCCCCGGATTAAGGCATTCCGGGGCAGGCTTAGTGACGACTTTTTACGAGAACATCAACTGAGATGGGAAACCAGAGCATTTAAGGAATTCAGGGAAATAACCCCGCTCTTTTGGCCATTTTGATTGCGGAACCCGATTGAAAAAATAACCCTTGATTGATTCCTTAAGGGAGGTTCCGATATGAAGATCACACGCCGGGATTTCATCAGAAGTTCTCTCCTCATGGGCGGCTCTCTGCTCTTTTCTCCCGTCAGCCTCCACGCCGCGCCCAAAAAAGCAGAGGGGTGGCGCCCCGCCTACGAAAAATTAGAAAAAGAAGGAAAATTCGATCAAAGAATAAAGCAGGCATACAGCATCTTCCAGCGTTGCCAGTTGTGTCCCCGGCAGTGCGGGGTGAACCGGCAAAAGGGCGAAAGGGGATACTGCCGGGCTCCGGCCAGGGTCATGGTTTATAGCTTTAACCCCCATTTTGGTGAAGAAGTGCCGTTAGTTGGTGATAACGGGTCGGGAACCATCTTTTTCTCCAACTGCAACCTCCGCTGTATCTTCTGCCAGAACTGGCCGATTTCCCACGAGGGAAGGGGATCAGAAATTACAGATGAAGAGCTGGCTGACATGATGCTAAAACTCCAGAAGATGGGCTGCCACAACATCAACTTGGTCACCCCCACCCACGTCATGCCCAACATAATCAATGCTACGCGCATAGCCTTGAAGAAAGGGCTGTGGATTCCACTGACCTACAATACCAGCGGTTACGAACGGGTGGAGATGTTAAATATCCTGGACGGCATCATGGACATTTATTTGCCAGACCTGAAATATATGGATGCGGATCAGGCAGCGAAATATTCATCCGGAGCTTCCGATTATCCGGAAGTGGGTAAAAAGGCAATCTTGGAAATGCACCGCCAGGTCGGAGTGCTCCAGAGCGACAAGAACGGATATGCCTTGCGCGGGGTGGTGCTGCGCCATTTGGTTATGCCCAACCGGGTGGCCGGGACGGAAAAATTCGTTAAGTGGGTGGCCGAAAACCTTTCCAAGAATACCTACGTGAACATCATGGCCCAATACCGCGTGGAATACAAAGCCTATGAATATCCGGAAATCGCCCGCGGAATTACCGTCCAAGAATTTTTAGAAGCAATGGATTGGGCCAAAAAATACGGTTTAATCAACCTCGACCCTAAATCAGTAACCCTCAGAGATTTTTTACGCCGCAGCCGATCCGGTTGAATGAACGGCAAAGCCTTTAAAAAGATTTGTAACAGTTTAGCCATTTGAAAAGCTGTCAAATCCCCCTTCATCCCCCTTTTTCAAAGGGGGAAAAGGCTGAATCTTTTATCGAATTCCAATAAAAAAACTCTCCTCCCTTTGCAAAAGGGAGGTCGGGAGGGATTTCTGGTCCGCATGAGGCGGATCAAAACGCTAAATTGTTACAAAGATTTCACTTTCCTCAAAAAAAATCGGACCAAAGGACTGGAAAAGGAAATCAGGGCAACCATTAAAAGGATTAAAGAAATGGGCCGGGTAAAAAATATGGAAAAGTTCCCACGGGACATCTGCAGAGATTGCTGGAGGGCGTGTTCCATCAAAGGGGTTAAAACCAGGGCCAGGACGACCGGGGCCGGAGGAAAGCCAAATTTTTTCATAAAATAACCGATGATGCCGAATACAAACATGATCCAGACCTCACCGAGGTTGTTATTGACCGTATATACGCCGACTACAGAAAAGGCCAGGATGAGGGGAATCAAGAACTTGTGGGGAATTTTCAGCATTCGCGCCCATACTCCCACGAGGGGCAGATTCAAGATTAACAGCATGAAATTTCCGATATACATACTGGCAATTACCGCCCAGACAAATTCCGGATGCTTTTCGAAAAGCAAAGGGCCGGGCCTTAATCCATGAATAAGTAACGCCCCCATCATTACCGCAGTGGTGCCGGAACCAGGTATCCCCATGGTCAGGAGGGGAACCATGGCTCCACCGGTGGCTGAATTATTGGCGCTTTCCGGAGCGGCAACCCCTTCGATGATTCCGGTGCCGAATTTTTCAGGATGCTTGGATAGTTTCTTTTCCGTAGCATAAGATAGCATGGAAGCGATCGTAGCCCCGGCGCCGGGCATCACGCCGACGAAGAATCCAATGACACTACCCCGAAACATGGGCAGGGTAGAGTCTTTCCAATCCTGCCAATTGGGAAGAAGATTAGAAATATTTTCTATATAGGATGGGGTTTTCGAAGGATTTTCACTCATCTCTAAAACTTCGGCGACGGCGAATAAACCCACCGAGACACTTACAAAGCTTACTCCATCCATAAGGGTGAGAACCCCATAAGAGAGTCTTTCAATTCCACTTATGGGGTCAATGCCGATAGTGCCGAGAAATATTCCCAAAGCCGCTGCAATCAACCCTTTAATTAAGTCTTCTCCCACAAGGGCAACTACCAGAGTCATGCCCAAAACCATAAGCGAAAAATATTCCGGTGGCCCGAACTTGAGAGCAAAATTCGCCAAGGGGGGAGCCAGCAGCATCAGGCCGAAAACGCTTAAAGTTCCGGCAATAAAGGAACCAATGGCCGATATTCCCAGGGCCGCACCAGCCCTGCCTTTACGGGCCATTTGGTATCCATCCAGACAGGTCATAACCGAAGCCGATTCGCCGGGAAGATTAACCAGGATAGAGGTGGTGGACCCTCCGTACATGGTACCGTAATAGATCCCGGCCAGCATGATCATGGCGGATGTGGCATTCATGCCAAAGGTGAAGGGGATGAGCATGGCGGTCCCGGCCACCGGTCCGATGCCTGGTAAAACCCCGATAATCGTGCCAATGGTTACCCCGATGAAACAGAACAAGAGGTTAATCGGTGAAATGGCCGAGGCGAAACCCAATAGTAAGTTATCGAGCATGCCTTACTCCCTCTTTTGTAACACTTTAGCTCTTTGAAAAAAGGTGTGTTGTAAAGGCCAAGGGATTCCAAGGGCCGGGGGCCAGAGCGGAATCCGCCTTAGGCGGAGAATCATAAGGCGCTTATTTCTCCGCTGATGGGGCGGGCAAGAACCCCCGCCTCCTCCGGAGGAAAAGATCTTCTGTCTTCGTGGCCAAGCGGAAACCCAGCCGATGCTTCCGGCGCGTTCCGCTCTAACCCCCGGCCCTCAACAAAGGCTTTAATACCATTTTTTCAAATCGCTAAACTGTTACCCTCTTTTAGATTCCCAAGAATCCGGCGGGTAGAGGAGACTTCAACCACATTTTAAATATGGCGTATAATAGAAAGGTAAAAGCAGCTCCGTAGATTACGATGCTTATAAACCTGCCTCTCTGCAGAAATAAGATCGTGGCCGCAAAGAATAAAAAAGTAGAAAGGAGATAACCGATTACCTCAAAGAGGGTTAAATAAACAAGTAGGATGATCGCCATGAAAACAACGCGGCCCAATTTCTCTCTGGTGAAAAGCGTATGGCCGGCTTGGATCTTTTTCCCTTGCAGAGTATTAATGAAAAGAGTCAAGGACAGAATACCGATGAGTGCCGATGTCCAGAAGGGTAAAAATCCGATACCGACGCCCATCTTCATTGTTCTCTCCATTCGGGAGGATTCGGTCATCCCGAAAAGAGATACGCCCATAAGAAAAATACTTACAACGATCAACCCTTTTTTCATAGGGAAACCTTTCCCTCTTTCTTGCCTGTAAATAAAGGTAGGGGCAGGTTCACCTTTCCCTACCTTTATTGTATCAATTAAGCGGTTTGAAAAAGTGGTTTTACCGCCTTTGTTGAGGTCCGGGGGCCTGGGTGGAACGCGCCGGAAGCATCGGCCGGGTTTCCGCTTGGCCACGAAGAACCCCGCTCGTCTCCGTCGGAGGAGGCGGGGGGCGTTTTCCCCGCCCCACCCGCGAAGAAATCAGCGCCTTATGATTCCAAGCGGGCCGCCCAGGCCCCCGGACCATGGATTCCCTCTGACCTTACGCCCCACCTCTTTTTAAAGGGCTAAGGTGTTACCCTTTATTTGATAGCCCCCATTTCCTTCATGATTTTGCCATATCGTTCGTTTTCGGATTCCCAGAGCTTTAAGGTCTCGGCGCTGTTCTTATAATCAGGGGTGAGCATATTTTCCTTGATATATTTATCTTTCCATTGCGGGGTGGCCGCCAATTTCTTGAAAAGCTCTTCATAATAGAGGACCGCTTCTTTGGGGAGATTGGGAGGGGCGGCAATACTGCGGAACTGCTGAAAGACCACGTTAATTCCCTGCTCTTTCAAAGTGGAAATATCCGGCGCCAGTTCGAGTCTTTTGTCGGTGGTGGCTCCCAAGACCCTTACCTTTTTGGCTTCCATCTGGGCCAGGGCTTCTCCAGGATTGGCGCTGGCCAGTTCTACATGGCCTCCCAGAAGAGCGATCATGACTTCGCTGCCGCTTTTGAAAGGAATGTAATTAAACTTTACCCCTGTTTCTTTTTCAATCAGAAAGGCGATGATGGCATCCACCCCCGGGGCATGGGTGCCCCCGACTTTGAAATCTCCCGGTTTTTTCCTGGCCGTTTCAATGAGGTCTTTTATGGTTTTATGAGGAGAGTCCGCTCGCACTACAATTAGAAAATCATCATAGGCCAGGTTGGTCAGGGGAGTAAAATCCTTATAGTTAAATTTGGATTGTCCCTGGAGCGGGGTCATCAGGAAACTGGTAGTAGCCGTAAGCCAGAAATGCGGATCTCCCTTTTTCCCGGCGATATAGGCAAAGGAGATGGCTCCAGAACCCCCGGGGCGGTTGACCACGGCGATGGACTGGGTAGTCAGTTTCTCCTTATCGATGATGCTTTGCATCATGCGGGCCATGATATCACTGCCTCCTCCGGCAGCGGCATGGACGACGAACTCGATGGTTTTTGAGGGAAATTTTTGAGCCGGCGACTCGGTCGAAAGAAGGAGCAAAAAAGGGAGGGCCAGCACAACCATAAAAGGGGCGAATAAAATCTTTTCTTTTTTCATAAAAAATCCTCCTTTTCTAATTTGATTTTAACCAGCAATTTTTTCGTGGATCGGCCTGAATCGTTTATCCGCGCCTGGGCCTCCTTTGTGCCTAAAGAATTACCAGCGATGAAAGGTATAGAGAGGGACGAGCTCCTGGAGCATTTCCTGGGAACGATTGGGATTGTATATGCCGCAGGTGCAGGGGGCGGCCAGGATAATGCTTCCATCCCAGAGGTTAAGCCGTCCTTTCTTTATTCTGCGGATAACGTCCCTAACCAGGGCCGGAGCTATCATTCCGTGGCCGCACATGGTGGTGAACTGGCGAATGTCCGGCGGAGGGAGTCGGTCTGTGCGTCCATGAATTCCAAGGGAGAGGTTTATGGTGTGGGGGTTCAGCCCGATCTCCGCGGCTATTCCTCGAACCCGGTCGCTGAGGCCGCTTACGACTACTGAAATCCCTTCATCCAGTTTCTTGACCCCGGAGAGGGCCTCCTTCAACTTTTCCCGGGTATTGAAGACGCAATAGATGCGGGCCCCATCCTGGATGCTCTCCAGCACTTCTTCCGGGCGGACGCCGCTGTAAAGGTTGCGGCGCAGGGTGGAGACGATCATGTTTGAGGGCGCTTTTAGGTAAAGGAGCTCCATGATCCGGCGCACTTTCGGGCCACTCCCTTTATAGTTGAACCCCCGCGCCGGGTAGATGAAAAGAGCATAGTCCCGCTCCAGGGAATCGAGGGTTCCTTCGCGATGCAAACTGTGGGTCATGAGTTCTTCCTTTCCCAGGCCCGTCCCAGGCCCATGTTGATTTTGGCGTTGGGCCGCCAGGAAAACCCTTCTGATTCAATGACCTCTAAAACTTCCGGGGGGACGGTAAGCCCCGGCTCCAGCATAGTGTAAACATCCAGGCAAAAAACGCTGTCCACTTCCCGGGCCACCCCTTTAATCGTGCGCAGAATATGCCGCAGCCGATCGCGCTTGACCTGAATTTCAATGATGGCGCTGAGCACCCTCTCACCAATCAGCTCCGGTTTCAGGTCTCCGGTCAAGGGGTCTTGAATCATGTCCAGGAAAGGGTTATTGGGTTCGATTTCATGAATCCCTGCCCGGGCCAGGGCCCGGGTGATCTTCTGGATGTTTTTAAGGTCCATGCCGATATTCGGCCGGCCCACTTCGATGGCCACTCCCACCTCGCCTGGACCAACTCGATGAGTCACATCATTGGTTTTCGATTCTTCCGTGCCCCGCCCCTGGATTCCCGTAAGGGCGTGGGTGGCGTTAGGGTCGCTGAAATATTTTCGCAAGGCCCTGGGGTATTCATAAACATGGGGTGATTCTTCAATGGCCTCCACCGGGCAGATCTGCGCCCGAAGACAACAGCCGCATTCATAACAGACTTCTTGATCCACCGTGCTTTTCAGGTCTTGAAAGTGAATGGCATTGGTTGGGCAGTAAGGCTGACAACGTCCGCAGCCAACGCAAGTTTCCTGGCGAATGATCATTGGCGTATCTCCTTGGGAAAAAGAATGCGAGCTTTAAGTTTCGATCTCTTCGAGGCCGAAAGGTAGTGGTGGAAAACCCGGGGTTGAGGTTTTAAAAACCTGGCCACATCTCCATTGATCTCGCTGCCATTGATCATCAGATAATGCAGAAGACCCGCCCCCGAGATATCCCCCACCAGGGCTCCTCCGCTAATTCTGCCGTTTAGGAGAAAGATTTCCCGGTACACCCCTTCTGCCGTCCGGTCGCAGGAAATTATTTCGGCCCCGGGGGCGGGGGCTCCCAGGACCACTATGGATAGGCCTTGGAGATTCATAGAATTGGGGCGAGTCAGGGCATTCAGGGAAAGAGGCACAGATCGGAAAAGATTCTCGGCAGCCAGTTTTCCCTGGGCAACTGCCTGTGGCCAGGTCCAGGGTTTAAATTTCTCTCCCCGGGAAGTTGCGATAGTGACCGCATCTCCGGCGGCAAAAATCTTGGCGTCAGCGGTTTGGAGAGCGGGAGAAACTACAAGTTCTCCATCTTTAAGCAAGCCGGAATTTTCCAGAAAATTTATATTAGGGATTGACCCAGCGGCGATTAACAGGGTGTCTCCCGGAATCCACTGCCCGTCAACCTTTACCGACTTCAGACTTTCTTTTCCCTCCTTAATATCTTCGAGAAGACATCCTATAAAAAGGCGAATTCCTAACCGCTGAAGATGGCCTTCTACCAGCCTGGCAGCGTTTTTGGTCAGGGCCTGGGGTAAAAGGTGATCTTCTTTCTCCACCAGGGATACAGCAAAACCGGCCAGCCGCAAATAGGCCGCTGTTTTTACGCCCACCAATCCTCCCCCGAGGATAACGATTTCCCTGTGCTTTAAGAGCCAATCGCGAATCTTTCGGGCGGCGCTGAGGGTGCGTACAGGGAAGATTCCTGCGGGTAGATATTCTCTACTTAAAAGAGGAATGATCGGTTGACCTCCAGGGGCCAGGATCAAACGTTCATACTGAATCTTCTCCTGGTTATCCAGGTTGAGGCTTTGCCTGGCCCGGTCCAGGGATTGAACTTTTATTCCCTTGCGGATATGCAAAAGAGGATCGTCCGCAGGATGATAGAAGAAGAGTTTTTCCTCTTCTACCTGCCCGGCCATGAACTGGGGTAAAAGAGGGTTGCAATATCCTACGTCTCCTTCGGCTTCAAGCAGGAGGACGAATTTTTCCGCCCAGCATTGTCGGCAGCGGAGGGCGGCCTGCAGTCCGGCAGCCCCGCCGCCAATAATTACGCAGTCCATTTCTTCTTTAGGCTTCCTTCCTTAAAAACCAATCCAGAATTTCCTGGGCATGGGGAGCGTGGTCAAAATGGGTCAGGCTTCCCCCTTGAGCCCCGAGTTTTTCCGCAAGGAGATTACGAACCTTCTCGCTCCCCCAGAGGGGGAGTGGAACCGCAACACTGATCTTCACGCTTAGACTGGCCAAGCCCAGGGCCATGGCCAGATCACGGCAACTTTTCAAGCTCGAGAAACATACCTGCAAGGCCTTCAATTTCCTTATGGCGCCCAATGCTTTCAAGGCAAGGAGAGGTCCCGCTTGCTCATCCAGGATGTAAACTGGGGGTTTGTTTCCCGGGGAAGCGAGGCCTTTTTTAAGAATCCACAAGGCCGCATCTCCCCAGGCGGCTATCAGGCATCCTTTTTCGCCCCGCAGAGAAGAGGCCACCTCCATTGGAATCCAACCCAGAGACTGCTGGGGAGCATCGGCGCCCCCCAGAAGAAATAGCTTTCTGGCTCGCCCTTTTTTAAGGATTTCTTCCAGCTCTTTTGCGTCCAGAATCACCTCTGTTTCCTCTATAAGAGATGTATCAGGGGCGAAGCTTGTAGGGGAAGAAGTGTCAACTTTCTCCTGGACGAGCCGTAAAATTTTCTTGGCGTCCTTAGTATCATGGGAAGAGATGAAAGGGATACCAAGGCTTAGGCAAAGCTCGACCATAGAGGGATCCGCCCCCGGGCCAGCGATCAGGAGATGAATCTTGCCGGAGGCCAGCAATAACTCCGCTTCGCCTGAAGTGCAGACGCAGGGCAAAAAACCGCCATTTACGGGAATCCAGTCCCCTAAAGAAAGGAGTGGGCGGCGATGGCCAAAATTTTGAGAGGCCTTCTTGGCCAGGGTTTCCAGAAACTTGGGGGAAGGCTGACCGCATACCCCGATGATCCTATCCCCATTGGCGAGTAAACCATATCCTGCCTGGAGGGGGAGACTCCGTTGGGCCTTCTCCTCCATCTTTTTTATTTCCAACAAGCCCAAAGTTAATATTCCCAGGCGCAGGGCTTTTATGATTAAATCTTCAGGCGACGCCAAGGGCCTTTGCAGAAGAGAAGCAGCATTAGAGATCTCCTCCAGCGAAAGTTCCTGCCCCCCAAGTTTTTTTATGGCCCGGGGGGCGATCCTGTCCAGAGGGGCGGAACGGAATATATTAGGGATTTTTTTCAGGCTGGGAAATTCGTTCATGGCCTCAAGAGCCCCCTGCACTGTAAGGCGCAACAACAGGGCCGCAACCATCCCGTCCCGATCCAAGCCGCAAATTCCCCGGTCGGGTCCTCGACCGAAAGGATCAATCCGACAGGGTCCTTGCAGGCAACCAAAAGGACAGCTCAAGCCCAGCCGCAGAAACCCATCCTGCGGCTGAAGCCTTTCATAGCGGTCCCAGTGAACCTTGATGCCCCGTTGGGAAGCAGAC
Source organism: Deltaproteobacteria bacterium (assembly GCA_016875165.1). Classification (GTDB taxonomy): domain Bacteria; phylum Desulfobacterota; class SM23-61; order SM23-61; family SM23-61; genus JAHJQK01. The sequence goes on along the minus strand of VGSF01000030.1, from coordinate 26,567 downwards.
CGCAAAAGTTCCTGACTGATGGGGTCAACTGTCTTAAAGTAAATCGTTTCCATGCCAGATCTCCTGTTTTGAATCGTTTTAGCAAAAGACGCCTATTGTAGCGGCCCAGAAATTAGTGGCATATGTCAAAGCCGTTCCAGGGAGCCAGGCGAAAGACCGCTGCGCTTCTGCGCTTGCCAAAATGAGGCGGTGGTTCCATCTTGAAGGAGCGGGGCGAGGCTTACTCAAAAATCCACGAAGGATATTCCCGATTTGTCGCCCCGCTGGTTTCTTTGCGGAAACAAAGCCTAAGTTATGAAATCAGCCATTTCCCGGCCGATTTTGGCGGCGCGCATCGTTCTTCCGCCTGGCTCCACGTTGGAGATTGTCAATCTTTTTTTAAGACGCTACACAATCCCAGCGTCTCGATTATTCTCCCAGATCGAGTAAAAGCAAGCCTTTTTCTTTTTCCCCGGCCAATGTTTTACGAATTTCCTTCCGCCTCTGGTCAAAGGTTTTCTCTAAGTCCTCGAGTTCCACAAGTTCCAGGGCCTGGCAGGGACAAACTTCCAGGCAGACGGGGTTTTCCATAAAGGCGCACCGGTCGCATTTGAGAGCGAATTTTCTTTCCGGCCAGGGAAAAATAACCCCAAAGGGGCAAAACATAGTACAGGTCCAGCAGGCGATGCAGCGTTCCTCCCGCACCACCACAAGATTTGTTTGCGGATCCCGGACCAGAGCGGCGTTGAGGCAGGCATCCAGGCAAGGAGCTTGAAGGCAGTGGCGACACTGATAGGGAAAGGCAAATTCATTGTATCCTTCCACGCGGAGACGCGGTTGGGGTGGGGGGATTTCATGGGCGGCTTTCAGCAAAGTTTTCCCGTTACTTCCCCTCTCTACGGCGCAATAAAGCTCGCAGGTCTTACAGCCCGTGCAGCGATCCAGATGAACTCCTATTACTTTCATTATTAGATCTCCCATTGGCTCCTTATGATTTCCATAATAATAAAACAAAGAAAGCGATCCTCCTGTAATCGATTCATCAAAGGTTCTGGCAAATCTCAAAATCTGTCCCTCAACCGTCATTCCGGGCAAGCAAAAGGAAAGGCGCCTTAAACGTAAGCGCAAATATTATAACCCCGATTGTAGTTACTAAAAAAAATTTGTCAACTTTTTTAAGGTTAACCGTGGACCTTGTACCTTAGACCTTTTGCCCGTATTTATCCGTGCATCTTTTTTTCGAACATGCGCACTGCCAGGAAAAAGCTGATGACTGCTGAAATAGAAAGCTGGATGAGGTAAAATACGTCCATCTTTCCGCTAAGAAGAGCGATGCGTGAGCCGTCGAACAGGGCAGTAGTAGGAATTGATTTAAGGTAGGGCAAAATGGAATCCGGGTAAGCGGAAAGGGGAAAGAAAAGACCGGCCAGGAAGATGATGGGCATGACCACCACGGCTTCAATCCGGCCCAGGTTTTCAGGCTTATCGATCAATGTGCCGCAAAGAGAGCCGAGGCAGGAAAAGATTATGCACCCCAGAAAAATATAAAGGAAGTAACTCAACAGAAAAAGAAGTTTGAACTGAAAGCCGGTAAGAAATAGCAGGAAAAGCCCCACGATCAGACCTTTTAAAAATCCGGTAGTGAAGCCGGAGATAATCTTGCCGATAATGATGTCGAATACCGTTATGGGGTTCACCCGGTACTCCTCGATAGTCTTTTGCACGATACGGTGGAACCACATGCCCCAGGCGCTGTCGTCAAAAGCGGCCAGGACAGCGGTCATGGAAATCAACCCGGGAACGACGAATATAGCGTAGGACACGCCTTCGACGTCCTGAATGTAGCCTTTCAAGCCCAGGCCGAAGGTCAGGAAAAATGTCAGCGGAAAAGCCAGGACCGTAGTTGCTTCGGCCAATAAATTCCGCCGCACTACCAGCATATCCCGCTGCCAGATGCAGATCGCACCGCGCATCATTGGCGCAACCTCCTTCCAGTCAATTTTAAGAAGACATCCTCCAGGGAAGGCTTACGGGAGTTGATCCTTCTCAGATCCCGCAGGTCAATTTGTTCCACCAACCTCCCCAGGCTTCCTTCTTTCTTAAGGCAAACCCGGATCGTGCCGTCCTCAAGAGAAGCGCTCTCTATGAAGGGCAGTCGCTTAAAGGCCCGCAGGTATTCATCGGATCTTCCATCCACCTCTATTTCATAGAACCAGGAGCTCTCAGCCATCTCTTTGAGTTGAGAAGAAGTTCCGGAGGCAACGGGAGAACCATGGTCGATGATGGTTATTTGATCGCAGAGGAAATCAGCTTCTTCCATATTATGGGTGGTCAGGAAGATGGTTCGTTTCCCTTTGAGGGAGAGAAAATAATCCCAGATCATGCGTTTGGCCTGGGGATCGAGCCCGGTGGTGGGTTCGTCCAGGAAGAGAATCTTGGGATCATGGACCAGGGCCCGGGCCACAACCAGGCGCCGCTGCATGCCGACGGAAAATTTATTGGGGAAATCTTTCTGTCTTTCCGTGAGCCCCATGAGAGAGAGGAGTTCATCAATCCGCGGATGATAAGTGGAAGGGGGCAGGCCGTGCATTTTGGCGTGGAGAATGAGGTTTTCTCGCGCCGTGAGGTAGCGATCTAAATTGTTCTCCTGCGGGACGACCCCGATCAAGCTGCGGACCCTGGCTGCCGCCCGCACCACATCGTGGCCCCCGACAAAAGCAGATCCTGATGTAGGTTTCAGGAGAGTAGTCAGCATATTCACCAGGGTGGTCTTACCCGCGCCGTTCGGTCCCAGGAGTCCAAAAACCATCCCCCGGCGAACCGCGAAAGAGACGTCTTTTACAGCCATCAGGCTTCCGTAGGCTTTGGTGACATTCTTGAGTTCGATTTCGTTTTCAACCGGGACGATCATACTTTAAAAAAACCCGTTATCCGTTCTGCAAAATTATATTACGCGCTTTTTTCACTTTATAACAGCATAACAAAAGACTTCTTTTCCGGCAAGGAAGGAAGATAAAAGAGATAGAGAATAGCTTGTATTGCTCGATGGAGATATTCCTGGAAAAATATCTTCAATTTCAACCTGTGCTCTGGTAATATTCTGAGAAGAAATATTTTCGACTTGGAACTTCGAATGGGAAAAGTTTATACATAGAAATTTTTTCTGTGAAAATCGGCGAAAATCTGCATCATATTTAACGAATGGCAAGGAGGAATAAATGGCTGAGTTAAAGCAAATGTACCGGGCAGTAATGGACGACCATTTCCCGGAGCGGATGCTCATTCAGTTCGGCAATCAAATACTGGTCTATCGCAAAAAAAGCTGGAAGATCCCGGATGATAAAACCGGGGAGCTGATCGAGAAAGGATTGCGTTATGGAGAAAACCCAGGCCAGGAGGCTGCTCTCTATGAACTAATTAACGGCAACCTAATTTTAGGGGGAATCGAATTTATCGGGCCTGGAAAGGGCCTGGTCAGCGCTATATCCGAAGAAGAGATGATCCAGTCCGGAAAACATCCGGGAAAGACCAATTTCACGGATGCGGATAACGCCCTGAATATTTTGAAATACCTGATGGATCAACCGGCTGCCGCCATTATGAAGCACAACAATCCGAGCGGCGTCGCCTATGGAAAAACTTTAGCGGAGGCTTACGACCGGGCGAACATGGCCGATCGCATCGCCGCCTTCGGAGGCTGCCTGGGAGTCAACCGGGCCATGGATAAAGCCACGGCGGAGATGGTCAGCGAAAATTACCTGGAAGTCGTGGTAGCCCCGGAGTACGAAGAATCGACCGTGGATATTCTGAAGCGCCGGGCGAACCTGCGCATAGTGCACGTGCCGCGCATGGATCGTCTGACTGAATACCGGCAAGTGCGCTTTGTGGATTTCAAATCCCTGATGGATGGGGGGCTCATCGTCCAGCAATCATCCGTAAATGTTATCAAGAGCAAAGACGACTTTAAGAAAGCCACGGCCACCTATAAAGGAAAAACATACATCATCGAACGTGAGCCAACCGAGAAAGAATACGCCGACATGATCTTTGGCTGGGCTGTGGAGCAGGGAGTTTCCTCCAATTCCGTGCTCTACGTCAAAGACGGCCAGACCGTGGGCATTGGAACTGGGGAGCAGGACCGGGTGGGGGTGGCGGAAATTGCCGTTTTCAAGGCCTACACCAAATATGCCGATGCCCTCTGCTTCCGGAAGTGCGGAATTCCCTATAAAACCCTGGAAATGGAGATCGCCCAGGGAAAACGCCAGGCGGATGTCAAAGAAGAGATCGACCGCCAGACCCGGGAAGACCATGGAGGGATAAAGGGTGCGGTGATGATCTCTGACGCCTTTTTTCCCTTCCGGGATGGAGTAGATGTGGGAATCAAGGAGGGCGTCACCGCCATAGTGCATCCGGGGGGATCGGACCGGGATTTTGAATCGATTCAAGCCTGCAACGAGGCCCGGCCGCAGGTGACCATGGTCTTTACTGGCCAGAGGGCCTTTAAACATTGATGGACTGCCCAAGAGGGGCTGAAAAGTTTTTGCGGCCGTGGCCGGAGCTTCGCCGACCAAGACCGGATGGAGAGCCTTTGTTTACAGCCTTTCGGCGTACATCATGCCCTTCATGTTCATGTACTCCCCTTCGCTATTGATGGAAGGAGGTTTCCTCTTGGTGGGACGCACGTTTGTCACCGGGATCCGGGGGCCTATTTTCTCTCCGCCGGAATCCAAGGCTACCTGCTTTGCCCAATATCAATCATCGCGCGCATCCTCTTGTTTAACTCTGGTATCCTGCTGATTCACCCTGGATGGTGGACGGATATAATCGGAGCTTTACTGGCAGCAGGGGTGGTGCTTCCGCAATGGTATCAAAAGAGAACCTTAAAGGTTTCCTCAACCGTGGATATAGCCCGGTCTTGATTTTTTTTCCAAGGACATTTTTCCGCTCGGAGGTTTTAGGCAATCCTTCTCCAAGGATTTATATCCTGGGTCATCATCCAGGCCTTCAGTCTGGGTAGTATATATTTTTATTTTAACCCCCTACGAATGATGATCTCGTAAAAAGTCGGCAGAAGAGTCATTGCGAGCGAACGCGAAGCAATCTCGTTTTTAAAGGTCTTTGAAAATAGGGGATTGCTTCGTCGTCCCGCATTAGCGGAACTCCTCGCAATGACGAAAACGAGACTTTTTACGAAGGCATCACGAATGGGATGATTTCGAATCATACATAAAAAAAGTTGACAAGTTATTTGCGGGTGTGATTTAATATCCCCCTATTCACAACCCAAGGGGTTAATATGTTGGAATCGCTGACCCTCTCTCTCAAACAGCTGGGGCTTTCTTTGAACGAATCCAAGGCTTACCTTTGCTTGCTACGGAAGAGCGGGGTCACCGGTTATGAGTTGAGCAAGAATGCAGGCATCCCTCCCTCCAAAATTTATGATTCTCTGAACAAACTATTAGCCAAAGGTTTTATCAGCGCCATCAAGTCCAATCATCCCCCCAAATATTTAGCCATCGACTCGGCAGAAATTTTAGAGCGTTACAAAAAAGAGTACAACCGGACGCTGGATATTCTGAAGAAGCAATTAGGAGCGATATGCCAGAGACCCGAAGACTTCAACCAGTACATTTGGCACATCAACGGGCGAACTTCAATCCTGGATAAAATCTGGGAGATTTTCGAGAGCAGCCAGGAGATGATTTATCTGTCCATCTGGAAGGATGAACTCGAGGAGGTAGAGGAGGCTTGCCGGGGCGCTGCCAAGCGGGGGGTAAAGATGGCCATCGTCCTCTATGGCACTCATGAGGTTGATTTCGGGGTGGTATACAACCACAACTTGGATGGTCTCTTTTTGCGGGAGATGGGAGAGAGAAGGCTTGCCCTGGCCGCAGATGACAAAATTATGCTCCTGGGCCACTTCAGCGAAGAGGGAGAAGCCTTTGCCACCTGGACCCATAACCGGGGAATGGTTAACCTGGCCAAAGATTATATCACCCATGACATCATTGCCTTAAAATTGGTCAAAGAGTTCGAACCTCAGATCAATGTAACCTTCGGTAAAAAATGGGAGCGGTTGCGGAATGTGATGGTCAAGGAAGCCAGAGCGGGCCGCCTCCAGCCTAAACGTTAATCAGGGAGGAGAAGAAGGAGAAAATGCAGTTTTTAGAGACCGATGTCCTGGTGATTGGTGGTGGAGGTGCCGGGGCCATGGCTACGCTGCACGCCCATAATCAGGGGGCGAAGGCCATGATGGTCATCAAGGGAAAATTCGGCCGAACCGGAGGGACAACCTGTGCCATGGGGGCGGCTACAGCCGTGGGACCCTGGCATGAGCCGGAAGACAGCCAGCAGGTCCACTTTGAAGATACCATCAAAGGGGGATCGTATCTGAACGACCAAAACCTGGTGCGCATCCTGGTGGAAGAGTCCCCCCAGCGGGTTTTGGAACTGGAGCGCCTGGGAGCTTTCTGGGAGCGTACTGAGGAAGGAGATCGCTATTTACTTAGGATCGATGGCGGCCACACCTACCCGCGTTCCGTTTACCTGGAGGACCGACCGGGACGCGAAATGCTGCGGGCCATGGGCGCCGAGATTATCCGCCGCAAGATCCCCGTGGTTGAAGATACCATGATTCTGCGTCTGCTCATGGACGACGGACAGGTTGCCGGGGCCGTTGGGACCAACCTGTTTAACACGGAGATGATCGGGTTCCGGGCCAAAAGCATTGTCCTGGCCACCGGCGGAGCCGGCAACATCTACCCCTTTACTACGAACCCGGCCGATGTAACCGGCGACGGATATGTCCTGGCCCTTCAGGCGGGTGCAGAACTGGTGGATATGGAATTTGTCCAGTTCTATCCCCTGGGCCTGATCTTTCCCGAATCTTTAAAGGGGATGCTCGCCGGAACCTTTTATTATTCCAAACTCCTCAATGCCAAAGGGGAGCGCTTAATGAAATATTATGACCCGCGGTTGGAGATGTCCACCCGAGACATTATCGCCCGAGCCATTTATTCGGAGATCCAGAAAGGAAATGGGACACCGCGGGGGGGCGTCCTTTGCGACATGACCTACAACCCACCGGGGTTCATGAAAAAGCAGCTTCCTGCTCTATATGATTTTTACTTGAAGATCGGCATCGAGGTGGAAAAGCAGATGGTGGAAGTCGCCCCCACCTGCCATTTCTTCATGGGGGGCATTCGGGTGAACGAAGAGTGGCGGTCCACCCTGGATACGCTGTTTGCCGGCGGTGAAGCGGCCGGAGGAGTGCAGGGGGCGAATCGCTTAAGCCAGAACAGTTTAGCGGATATTATGGTATCGGGGGCGAGGGCCGGAGATGCGGCAGGCCAGGAGGCCCCAAAAAGGTCCTCTTTTAGAAAAATTAATGAAGAGGTGACTGCCGAGGAAAGAAAGAAGTTGGAAGCCCTTTTTTTGCGAAAGAAGGGTGATAACCTTGGACCGAGAAAGATTAAAAACCGGCTGAATAAGCTTATGTGGGATGCTGTGGGCCTTATCCGAAATGAAGAAGGTCTGAAAGGAGCATTAGCCGAGTTCCGGCGTATGGAAGAAGAGGAACTTCCTAACATTACTTTAGCGACCCCTTCCCGGCGCTATAACCGGGAATTTTTCGAAACCATGGAACTTGCCAACCTCTTGAAGGTGGCCAAAGCTGTGGCTACCTCTGCCTTGAACCGCACCGAGAGCCGGGGTGCTCATTTCCGGGAGGATTACCCCAAATGGGATAACCGCAACTGGTTGAAGCATCTGCAGATCAACCAGAGGGATGGGAACCTGCAGATCAGGGAAGGCCCGGTCAATCTATCAGAAATGAAACCACCTGAGGAGTGATTCGTGGAAGAAAACAACACCATCCGCTTGACTCTCTCTCGCTTCGACCCGGAAAAAGACCAGGCTCCCCGTCGGGAGACCCATCTGATTCCTTTTCAAAAAGGAATGACCATCCTGGATACTCTTTTTTATGTCTACGAGAACATCGACCGCAGCCTTTCCTTCAGCTATGGATGCCGCTACAGTCGTTGCGGACTTTGTGCCGTGAATGTCAACGGCAAACCCACGCTCATATGCCAGACCTTGGCCCAGAAAGAAATGGTGATCGAACCGCTGCCGAATTACCCGGTGGTGCGCGACCTGGTGATTGAGCGGGCCGACTGGGGGAAGCGAACTTCCGACTACCAGCCGTTCCTGCAGAGAGCCGCGGGGGAGCAAGAAAGACTTCAAGCGCAGATCCAGTCCGAGGTCTTAAGACCTAAGAGCTTTGAGATCTTTAAACAAGCGACCCGCTGCGTGGATTGCTATTCCTGCAATGCCATCTGTCCCACCATCAGTGAAGATAAGGAAGCCACGCGGGGCCCTAATCTAATGATGCAGATGGCTCCCTACTTCTTCGACCCCCGAGATAGAATGGACCGCACGGGTTTAATGCAGGAACTGGCTGCGAAATGCCTTCTTTGCGGAACCTGCGCGGAAAACTGCCCTAAGGACCTGGCCATCGACGAAATTATCGCCGATGCCCGCGCCAAAGTGGTGGAAAAGAAGGGCCTGCCCTGGGCTAAAAAGCGTTTCCTGCAGGCCTTACTTTGGTCCCGCAGTCTATTATCTTTCTTGCTCAAGGGTAGTTCCCTATTCCGGGGCCTGCTTTTCCAAAAAGTACCCCAAGAGAGCGGGTTGCACTTACGGTTCCCTCTGGGTAAACTTGACGTGCGGAGGATTCTGCCGGATTTAGCCAAAGATTTCTTCCTGGATAAGTTTCCTGGTGAAGCCCTGGCCCCCCAAGAGAGTGACCGGGTCGCCTTTTTCGTTGGCTGCTCCATGAACTACCTCTATCCCCCAATCGGAGAAGCTGCCATCCGGATCCTTAACCGATACGGGGTTTCCGTCCTTATTCCCGATGGGCAGAAGTGCTGCGGCCTTCCCGCTTACGGAGCTGGAGATTTGGCTCGGGCCAAAAAATTGGCGCTGGCCAATATCGAGGTTTTTGAAAAAACCAACGCGAGCAGGGTGGTGGTGGCCTGTGGTTCCTGCGGCGCCCATTTGATGAAGCATTATCCCAAACTCTTCCAGGATGAAGACCCGGCCCTGAAGGAGCGAATCGAGTGCTTCAGTGAATCCATCATCGATCTCACCGCCTACCTGGCGGAACGAATTGGAGAGTTTACTCCACCTGCCTTAATCGGAGGACAAGGCCAGGCTCTTCGGGTAACCTATCACGACTCCTGCCATCTGAAAAGGAAGCTGGGCGTTCGCGAAGAGCCGCGGACTCTCCTCCAGGCGGCAGGGATGGAATTGGCCGAGATGGCCGAACCTGACCGCTGCTGTGGTATGGGAGGGAGCTTCGGCCTGGAGAACTATGAGCTCTCAGCCAAGATCCTGGACCATAAAATGGAAGATATCGAGAAAACGGGCGCAGAGATTGTGGCCACTGGCTGCATGGGGTGCCTGATGCAGCTTAAGCAAGGAATTCACAATCACAGTTTGAAGATCAGGGCTAAACACATTATCGAAGTGCTGGATGAAGTTATGGTGAATGGTTTAGGAAAGCAGGCGCAGGGCAGGGGCTCTGCTGGCAATGATTGAGCGGGAATTTCATTGGGTTGTTCAAGGGGTGCACAATGCGCATGAGAAGGTTTGAATTCTCGTCTCCTTCCTCTCTAACAGAGGGCCTGGCCTTAATTGGGCAATACAAGGAGCGGGCTAAAGTGATTGCCGGGGGTACGGATTTACTTGTGCAGATGAAAAGTAAAATCGTTAACCCGGAGCGGGTGATCAGCCTGCTCAACGTTCCTGAGTTATCAGGGCTTAAGAAAAATGGGAAAGGACTCAGGGTCGGGGCCTTGGCCAAACATGCGCTTTTGGAAAGCGCACCGGAGGTAAAAGAAGGATGGGGGATTTTGGCAGAGGCCGCCCATAAGGTGGGCTCGCCGCAGATCCGCAACCTGGGCACCGTAGGGGGGAATTTATGCAATGCTTCTCCGGCAGCGGATACCGCTCCGGCACTTCTTGTTCTGGAGGCCGAGGCTGTGCTGGTCAGCCAGAAGGGGAAAAGGCGAATTCCTCTGGAAGCTTTTTTCTCCGGACCGGGAATGACGGTTATGGAAAAAGATGAAATTTTGCAGGAAATTTTCATCCCGCAAGTTCCGGCAAACAGCGTATGGACGTATTTGAAGTTAGGACGGCGCAAGAGCCTGGATTTGGCCCTGGTCAGCACGGCTGTTCTGCTTATTCAGGATTCCCAATCAGGAATCTGTCAACGGGCACGAGTGGCTCTTGGGGCAGTCTCCCCTACGCCCATGAGGGCTAAAGAGACAGAAGAGTTCCTTAGAGGAAAAGAATTGAACGAGAGCATACTCCGGCGAGCCGGGGAGATAGCCATGAAGGAATGCCGCCCGATCGCAGATATCCGGGCTTCAGCGGAATATCGCCAAGAAATGGTCAAGGTTTTGCTGGGCAGAGCTATCCAGAAATCTATGGGCATTCCAATTCCCCCAACGGGGATTTAAAAGGGGACTTAGGCCGAAGAAATATCCTTTAACCCTAAAAGTGAATGATGAAGTTTATGAACTCGAGACACCTGCCAACCGGACGCTTTTGGATGTGATCAGGGATGATTTGGGGATGCCTGGAACAAAGCAGGGATGCGGGAATGGCGAATGCGGGGCCTGTACGGTGCTTCTGGATGGCGAGCCGGTGAATGCCTGCCTGGTGTTGGCCCTGCAGGCCAACGGGAAAAGGGTGGTCACCGTCGAGGGGCTGAGCGAGGGGAAAAAACTCCACCCCATCCAGGAGGCATTTATCGCCCACGGGGCTGTTCAGTGCGGCTTTTGCACGCCGGGGATGGTTCTCTCCGTGAAAGCCTTGCTGGATAAAAATCCCACTCCGCAAGAGGTTGAGATCCGCGAAGCGTTGACCGGGAATTTCTGCCGTTGTACGGGGTATCAGAAGATCGTGGAGGTCGTACTTTCTTTAAGGGCATAGAGCATGGAGCAAGGAGTAAAGAGAATAGAGCTAAGGGGAAAAAGGTTTGATTTTTTAATTCTGGTTTTTTAACTCTTGATGGCCTCGTAAAAAGTCGTCACTCCGGTGAAAACCGGAGTCCAGAGAATTTATAACTAATTGAAAAGAGTGGATTCCGGCTTTCGCCGGAATGACAGAAAAACGTCTTTTCAGACTTTTTACGAATCCATCACTCTTAGCTTTCTGCTCTTTGCCTTATTTAACGAGGTCTAATATGGATAAGTATCTGGTCGTAGGACATCCGGTTCCGCAGGTCGATGCCCGGGAGCGCGTTTCCGGAGCAGCAGAGTTTGTCTCCGACATCAGGCTGCCCGGCATGCTCCATGGCCGAATTCTGCGCAGCCCCCACCCTCATGCCCGCCTGCTGCGCATCGACACCTCCAGGGCCAGGCGCTTTCCGGGGGTCAAGGCCGTGGTGACTGCGGAAGATACGCCTAAGATTCCTTTCGGACCTCGGACAGATGACTGGATGATCATGGCTGTGGATAAAGTGCGGTTTGTCGGCGACGAGGTGGCTGGCGTGGCTGCGGTGGATGAGGATACGGCGGAAGAGGCCTTATCCCTGATCGAGGTTGAATACGAGCCACTGCTGGCGGTCTTCGATCCTCTGGAAGCCATGCAACCCGGAGCCCCTCTGATCCACAATAAAGAGAAGAACATCGTCTCTGAATTCGATCTGGTCAAGGGCGATGTGGATCAGGCCTTTAAGGAAAGCGACGTTGTCTATACCAACCGCTATTATACAAATCAAGTCTATCAGGCTTACCTGGAGCCTATGGCCTGCGTAGTTCAGCCGGATCTTTCCGGAAAACTTACTTTTTACATGGCCACACAGATCCCTTCCATGACCCGCATCCCATACGCCAAAGCCCTTGGATTGCCGCTGGAGAAGGTGCGCGTAGTTGTGCCTTACTATGGCGGGGCCTTCGGCGCCAAGATGGAAACAAACCTTCATCTCGTGGCGGCAGTCCTTGCTCAGAAAACCGGAAAGCCGGTGCGCATGGTAAACCCCAGGGAAGAAGACTTCATGGCCGGAAACCCGCGGGTGCCCATGGCCATTAACCTGACCATCGGAGCGAAAAAAGACGGCACCCTGACAGGCAAGGAAGTGAAAGTCGTGGGGGCTGCCGGAGCCCGGGCGGTCTATTCCATGGTTATCGTGGCCACAGCCTGCTATCGGATCGATTCCCTGTATCATTTCAAAAATCTCCGCACCAAAGGAGTAACCGCCTACACCAATACCGTTCCCACGAGCGCCTATAGAGGTTTCGGCAATGCCCAGATGGCCTTTGCCGTGGAAAGTTCGCTGGACATGATCGCCGAGACTTTGTCCATAGACCCTGCCGAGTTGCGCATCAAAAACGGGATCCAAACAGGGGAGACTTCCATTCACGGATGGAAGATCGGGTCTTCCGGTCTGAGCGAGTGCGTGCGCCGAGCCACGGAAGCATCTGGGTGGAAGGAGAAACGAAGGCAAAAGCAGTTCGCCCGCGGCATCGGCCTGGCCTGCTGTAACCACGTCTCCGGCAACCGGGCGTTTGCCAGGGAGTTCGATGGCGGGGCCGGGATCGTGCGCATCGGCCGGGAAGGAAAGGTACTGGTTTATCACGGTGAATCGGACATGGGCCAGGGCCAGAACACTGTCTTTGCTCAGATTGTGGCCGAGGAGTTGGGGGTTTCCCTGGAGCAGATCGAAGTGGCCCGGGTGGATACGGATGTAAGCCCTTTCGGCCTGGGCAGTTTCGCCACCCGAGGGACGGTCTTCGGGGGAAACGGAGTGAAGGCGGCGGCCGCCGATGCCAAACGACAAGTCTTTGAACTGGCCGCCGAGATGCTGGAAGCCAACCCCGCTGACCTGGAAGCCAGGGAAGGCAAGATCTACGTTAGCGGATCTCCCGATAAAAACATTCCTTTCCTGAAGGTGGCTGAAAACAGCCTTTACAAGAGGGGTGGCGCCCCGATCATCGGCACGGGATTCTGGGTGCCCGATACAGTTTTGCCCGACCCTGTAACCAAGTATGGAAATATTTCCCCGGCCTATCCCTTCGCCTGCCAGATTGCCGAGGTAGAGGTGGATACGGAAACCGGGCAGGTTCGTGTAATCAACTATACGGCGGCTCATGACGTTGGCCGGGCCATTAATCCCCAGACCACGGAAGGGCAGATACAAGGAGGCGTCGCTCAGGGTGTGGGCTGGACTTTGATGGAGAATATGGTCATAGAGCAAGGAAGGATCCTCAACCCCAATTTTCGCGATTACGTGATCCCGGGTCCGTTAGACCTTCCGCCAATCAAGTCCATTCTGGTGGAGCCTGTGGATCCCAAAGGCCCGTTTGGAGCCAAAGGCATCGGAGAGCCAGCCTTGAACCCGGCGCCGGCTGCGGTGGCCAATGCCATTTATAATGCCATCGGAGTGCGTATCACCGAATTGCCTATCACGCCGGAAAAGGTTTTACAGGCGCTGAGAAGGAAAAATGAAGATGAAAAAATTTTATTACTTTGAGCCGGAAGGATTTGCAACTGCCCTGGCTCTTTTAGCCGAACATAAGGGCCGGGCGAAAATATTAGCCGGAGGAACCGAGCTGATTCCACAGATGAAACGCGGCCTGACCTTCCCGGAAGTCATCATTAATCTATCCAGAGTTCCTGGCCTGAGGGAGATGAAGGAAGGACCGGAAGGGCTCAGCATGGGTGCCCTGGTGACCCTGGGCGTCCTGGAGCGGAGCCCTCTTATCGCTTCCCGCTATCCGGGCTTGCATGAGGCCGTAGGCCATTTGGCTGTCCCGGCCATCCGCAATGCGGGAACAATCGGAGGCAATATCTGCCTGGATACCAAGTGCATCTACGGAGATCAGATGCAGACCTGGGAACGGGCATTTGCTCCCTGCTTCAAAAGAGGTGGAAAAAAATGTTACGTCGTCCCTGGCGACAAGACTTGCCATGCTTCTTTGGCTGCGGATACCATTCCGATCCTGGTTGCCCTGGAAGCCAAGGCCAAGGTCGTCTCCTTGAAAGGAGAAAAAACCATCCCGGTCGAGAATCTTTTTACGGGAAACGGGATCCGTCCTCACTCTCTTTCTCCCGTGGAGATTCTGACGGAAATTATTCTTCCCCTTCAGGAAAAGGGAATGAGCTCCGTCTACAGGCGTTTCAGCCTGCGCAAGGCCATTGATTTTCCATTGGCTTCCGCCGCAGTATGCCTGAAAAAAAAGGAAGGATTTTGTGAGGAGGCCAGGGTCGTTCTGGGGGCGGTAGCTTCCCGGCCTTTGCGTCTGGCACTTGTGGAAGGAGCCTTGAAAGGGGAGGAGATCAGGGAACAAATTCTCCAGGAATGTTCGCGCCAAGCCTCGGAAGAGGCCCTGCGAATATCTAAATCAGGGAGGATTGACTCCTTTAGCAAAACGATGATTACCTGCCTAGTTTACCAAACCCTTAAGAGAGCTTGGCTGGCTGAGGGCTAGTCCTGAAAGGAATAAAGATGGGAGATTTCTCCATTGTGGGAACCCGATATGGAAGGATCGATGGCAAGGACAAGGCCACCGGGAGGGCCAGGTACGTCGATGATTGGAAATTCCCTGGAATGCTATATGGAAAGATCTTGCGTAGCCCTTACGCGCACGCCCGGATTTTGCATATTGATAAAAGGAGGGCGGAAAAATTGATCGGGGTGCGGGCCATAGCTACTGTGGAGGACACCCCCCAAAAAAAATACGGTTCCTACCGCTCGGGAGTGAAGGATGAGCTGATCTTTGCCCAAGATAAAGTGCGCTACGTGGGGGATGAAGTTGCTGCGGTTGCGGCCATTGATGAAGAGACTGCTAAGGATGCTCTATCCCTGATCCGGGTTGAATATGAAGAATTGCCGGGGGTCTTCCACCCGGAAGAAGCGATCAAGCCCGGAGCTCCCAAAGTTCACGATGGAGTGGAGAACAATATTGTCGCCCACGCGATCACTTTACGGGGGGATATCGAGAAAGGATTTAAAGAGGCAGACCTCATCTTAGAAAATCGATTTGAAACCGGAATTCAAGTACACGCTTATCTCGAGCCGGTGGGCTGCATCGTGGCCTGGGATTCGAATGGCAAATTAACTATCTGGGCTCCCTCGCAGAATCCTTCTTGGTCGCGCTTTATTTACGCGGAAGCCTTGGATGTCCCCATGGGAAAACTGCGTGTGGTCCAAACCGTTATCGGCGGCGCCTTCGGCGGAAAGCTGGAGCAGAAGCAATATCTGGTAGCGGCGATTTTGGCAAAAAAAGCAGGAAGGCCGGTGAAAATAGTGAACACCCGGGATGAAGAATTCCAGACTTCCATGCCGCGCGTTCCCATGGTCATCTATCTGAAGATGGGAATCAAGAAGGATGGTATGCTAACGGCAAAGGAGCACCGGATTTATGCCGATAACGGAGCTTACACCAAGTATGCCACGGCCGTGCTCAACCTGGGCACCTACCGGGTGGATGGCCTTTACCGCCTGCGCAATATTCGCAATGAAAATTATTTGATTTATACCAACAAAGTGCCCACTTCCGCTTTCCGGGGCTTCGGCAACCCCCAGATTACTTTCGCTGTCGAGTCGTTGCTCGATACACTGGCCGAGGGGATTGGGATGGACGCCCTGGAAGTGCGTCTGCGCAATGCTGCGGAAGCTGGTGACCTCACGGCCCACGGGTTCAAATATGTAAGTTGTGGGCTGAAGGAATGTTTGCATAAGACGGCTGAAGCCATTGGTTGGAAAACGAAGAGAGGACAAAAGAATATCCGCCGCGGCGTGGGCATTTCGGCTACCAGCCACGTCTGCGGCAACCGTTCCTTTTTTCCCCTATTTGATGGGGCCACCGCCTACGTTCGGGTGGATGAAGGCGGGAAAGTCAAAATCTTAACCGGAGAAGTGGAAGTGGGGCAGGGACTGCTCACTGCTTATGCGGCCATTTGTGCCGAAGAGATGGGAATTCCTCTCAGCGAGGTATCCGTGGAGGCACCAGATACGGACATTGCCCCCTTCGGCCTGGGTACATGGGGAGACCGGGGAACGTTTATCGGAGGAGGCGCTGTGAAACTGGCGGCGACCGATGCCCAAAAACAGATCCTGGAAGTGGGTGCCGAGATGCTCGAGGCCAATGTCTCCGATCTGGATTGCCAAGGAGGAAAGGTTTTCGTCAAAGGATCTCCACATAAATTTATCCCCTTTGAGGAAGTGGCCAGTGCTGCCGTCTACCGCCGGGGAGGATCACCGGTCCTGGGTAAAGGCACCTTTATCCCTGCATCTGAATTAGCGGACGAGACCCGCTACGGCAATATTTCCGGAACCTATGCCTTCGGAGCGCAGACAGCGGAGGTCGAAGTGAACGAAGAGACGGGTGAAGTGCGAGTTCTGCAGATTGCTGCTGCCCATGATGTGGGCCAGGCGATCAATATTACCACGGCCGAGGGGCAGGTCGAAGGGGCTACGATTCAAGGTATGGGGTATGCCCTTTCCGAAGAAGTGCAATATGAGAGAGGGGTTATGCTGACACCGAATTTTCTTTCCTATCGAATCCCCACTTCTTTAGATGTTCCCCCCATGAAAACGTTCTTGGTGAAGACCATTGACCCAGGCCCATTCGGGGCCAAGGGGGTGGCCGAACCCGCCATGACCCCGACGGCTCCGGCGATCGCCAACGCCATTTACGATGCCATAGGGGTACGCATCAGGACCCTGCCCATCACCCCGCAAAAAATTTTAGAGGCGCTTAAAAAGAAAAAAAGCACCAAATGACAAGCACCAAATATCAAACAAAATCCAATGTACAAAATTCCAATTTCGAAACTGGTTCATTTGGGAGGCCCAAAAAATTTCTTCGAAGGAAGATCAAATTTGGGTGTTTGGTTTTGATCCTTGAGTATTGGATATTTGAAAATTATTTGGAATTTGGGATTTGTTATTTGGAATTTTAAACTCTGTTGGGGGTTTTATGAAAGTCAAAATTCACTTGCAAGTAAACGGATTGGCCTATGAGGTGGAGGTTGAGCCCCGCCGCACGCTCTTGGAACTCATCCGTGATGACCTGGAACTGACCGGGACTAAAGAAGGCTGTGGCTTAGGGGAGTGCGGGACATGCACAGTTTTACTCGATGGGAGGCCCATCAAGTCCTGCATTACCCTCGCCGTTCAGGCCAAAGGTCGAGAAGTGACGACCATCGAAGGAATAGAAGGGGCTGACGGCACTCTCCATCCGATCCAGCAGGCCTTTATCGATCATGGGGCCATCCAGTGCGGCTTTTGTACACCCGGAATGGTGCTTTCGGCCAAGGGGCTCCTGGATGAGAATCCCCGGCCTACGGAGATAGAAGTGAGAGAAGCCATCGCCGGAAACCTCTGCCGCTGCACGGGGTACCAGAAAATTGTGGAGGCCATTCTGTCCGTAAGCAGCCAAGAGCATGGCGCATAGGGCAGAGAGCATAGAGCAAAGGTAACCAATTTCCGGGAGACAGGATGAAAACTTTTCATTATTATGAGCCCTCGGCTCTGGAAGAAGCCCTGGATATCCTCCACCAATATGGGGCGAGAGCTAAGGTTCTGGCCGGGGGGACGGATCTGGTCGTCCAGATGAAACAAGGAAAGATCAAGCCGGAAGCAATCATAAATCTGACTAAGCTTCAAGAGCTTAATTTCATGGCCATCGATTCAGCGGTCCGCATTGGCCCTCTGACTCCTCTGAGCCGGATTGCCGCTAATCCATTCTTCTCCGGGCGGCTGGCCCTTATCTCCGAAGCGGCCCTGGCCGTTGGGGACGTGCAGATCAGGAATTCGGCCACGCTTGGTGGAAACATTGCCAACGCCTCGCCATCGGCTGATATGCCCCCGGCCCTCCTGGCCCTGGGAGCCCAAGTGCGGCTGAGGAAGAAAGGCGGGGCAAGAGTGGTGAGCCTTGAGGAATTATGCCTGGGCCCTTTTTCCACCAGTATGGAAAAGGACGAAATCATCGTGGAGATTTCGATTTCCCCTATTCCGGAAGGAAGCGGAGCTTATGTATGGATGCCCAAGCGGACCGCTGTCGATGAAACCCTGGTGGGGGTGGGAACCTGGCTGCAGGGCGATGCCCAGGGGGAAACCTGTTCCCAAGCTGTATTAGCTCTGAATTCCGTTGCCCCTGTTCCTTTCAGGGCCAGAGAGGCCGAAGCATTTCTCCAAGGAAAGAACTTGAGCCGGGAAAACTTCCGGATCGCCGGAGAGATCGCCGCCGAAGAAGCCTCTCCAAGGTCCAGAGCTGATTACCGGAAAACGCTCGTTTCCGTCCTTATGGAGGAAGCCCTGGAGCGAGCCTTAAGGAGAGCCCAATGACGAAAGTCGAGGAAAAAAAGTTGGAGTCGATCGGACGATCCCCAGTCAGGATGGATGCGAAAGAGAAAGTTGCCGGAAGGACAATTTACACCGTGGATTTGAAGATGACCGGAATGCTTCACGTCAAGGTGCTGCGCAGCCCGTCTCCTCATGCCCGGATCCTGCACATAGACGTAGCTAAAGCCAGAACCCTGCCTGGGGTGGCAGCGATGGTGACAGGAGAGGATTTACCCGGCTTATTAGGAGTTACTATTCAGGACCAGAATTTTTTGGCCCGGGATAAGGTGCGTTTCGTGGGAGATGCGGTGGCAGCGGTGGCGGCTGTCGATCTGGATACGGCGGAGGAGGCCCTCTCGCTGATCCATGTGGAATACGAGCCGCTGCCCGGGCTCTTTGATCCGGTGGAGGCGATGAAAATTAGGGATGTCCTGATTCATGAAAATCTGGCCCAATACCCCGTAGCTCCGGGAATCTTTCCTGTGGTCGGGACTAATATCTGCAATCACTTCAAACTGCGCAAAGGGGATATAGAGCGAGGTTTCGGTGAATCCGATCTCGTGTTTGAAGATACTTACAAGTCTCATATGGTGCAGCATGCGCATCTGGAACCTCATGCTTCCATTGCTCAGTTGGACCCTTCCGGGAAGATGGTCATCTGGACGAATACCCAAACTCCTTATTTCAACCGCAAGGCCCTGGCCAAAGCCCTGAACTTTCCCCTTAACAAAGTGCGGATAATCGTAAATACAATCGGCGGCGGCTTCGGAGGAAAAGCTTACTTGAAAGCCGAACCGATCTGCGTGGCTCTGGCCCTTAAGACAAAGGGGCGGCCGGTGAAACTTGTTTATACCCGGGAGGAGGAATTCGGAGTGGCCCCGGTGCGCCATCCCACCATCATCCGCTGCAAGACAGGGATGAAGAAGGACGGCGCCTGGTTGGCGCAGGAGACGGAGCTCATCTTCGATACGGGAGCTTACGCCGACATCGGCCCGCGGGTTTGCCGCAATGCCGGGTTCTCGGCAGCTGGTCCTTACCAGGTTCCTAACGTGCGGATTGACTCTTATTGCGTTTACACTAATAACCCGATCGGTGGGGCTTTTCGTGGTTTTGGCATTCCCCAGATGTCCTGGGCCATTGAATCCCACCTGGATGTGATGGCCGAAAAGCTGGGCCTCGATCCGGTGGAGGTGCGTTTGCAGAATGCCGTGGAGGAGGGGTCGCTTTCGGCGACCGGCCAGGTGCTTCATAGCGTGGGGTTGAAGGAGACCATCCGTCAGGCTGCGGAGAAGATCGGTTGGGGCCAGAATCCGGGACCCAACCGGGGGAAAGGAATTGCCTGCATGCACAAATCCACGGTAACTCCTTCCTCATCGGCCGCTTTTGTAAAATTGAACGAGGATGCCTCGGTTACGCTCTTGTGCAGTGCAGTAGAGATGGGGCAGGGGGCGGGAACGGCCCTGGCGCAGATTGCCGCCGAAGAATTGGGCATTCCCGTGGAAAAGATCGCGGTGGTCTGTCCGGATACGGATGCCACCCCCTACGACATGGCTTCGGTCTCCAGCCGTTCGACGTTTTTCGTAGGGAATGCCGTGCGCCGGGCTGCAATGGATGCTCGGGAGCAGCTTCTCCAGATCGCCGCAGAAATCCTCGAAGCGAATCCTAAAGACCTGGTGATTGAATCTGGCAAAGTTATGGTCCGAGGCGTACCGGAGAAAGCAATTCCCGTTTCGGACCTTCCTCTGGGGGAAGCCTTTTATGTGGGGGTTAAAGGGGGACGGGGTAAGGGCAGGCCAGTTTTGGGCCGCGGGGCTTTCACTGTGGAGGATGCCACCCCCCTGGACCGGGAGACCGGCCAGGGGAAGAACCCCAGCGCTTTCTGGATGTATGCCGCCCAGGCGGCGGAAGTGGAGGTGGACCCGCGCTCTGGCCGGGTAAAGGTTTTGCGGATTTCCTCGGCCCATGACGTGGGAAAATCGATCCATCCCGTAGCGATTGAAGGACAAATCCAGGGCGCTCTGGTTATGGGGGTAGGGACGGCTTTATATGAAGAAATGGAGTTGGAAAAAGGGAGGGTCAAAAATCCCAACTTTGCTGAATATAAGCTCCCTTCGGCCCTGGATGCTCCGGAGATGATTCCCATCATCGTGGAAGAACTTCATACTCAAGGCCCTTACGGGGCTAAAGGATTGGGAGAACCGGCCCTTGCTCCCACTGCGGCGGCCATTGCCAACGCGATATATGCCGCTGTAGGAGTACGGATCAAAGATCTCCCCATCACTCCAGAAAAAATTCTGGAGGGTTTGAGAAGGAAAGTAAAGAAATGAATAAGCGGGATGCTAAAACTCCTGCTTACCTGATGGGATTTAGGCGGGCTCTCTTTCGGGGCGCAGGCTTTTCCGCAGAGGACCTCGACCGCCCCCTCATCGGAGTGGTAAACAGCTGGGGAGAGATCAGTCCGGCCACGAGACACATGCAGGTCTTAACGAAAGCAGCCAAGGAAGGGGTCAAAAGCGCTGGGGGAACTCCGGTGGAATTTGTCCTCTCTGGCCTTTGCGATGGGACCTGTGGCGGAGCACCGGGGGCGAACATCTATAATATGGCCTGGAGGGATATCGCCGTTGCCTATATCGAAACGGTAGCTGAAGCCAATCAGTTTGACGGGCTGGTCTTCCTGCCCGTCTGCGATGAAGTAGTGCCGGCTCACCTGATGGCTGCCGCGCGGTTGAATCTGCCCTCCATCTTAGTCTGCGGCGGCACGATGCTTCCTGCCTGGGATGAAGGCCGGGATCTCTGGGCGGGGGATGTAACCGCGGCCTTTGCCGAACTGAAAAGCGGAAAGATTACTGGGGAAGAATATCAGCGCGTGGAGGATATCTGTTGTACAGGGGCTGGGGCTTGTGGTGTGATGGGCACAGGCAACACCATGCAAGCTTTTGCTGAAGCCATCGGGATGACTCTACCCGGTAATGGGACGCGGGCAGGAGTTGACCCTGATTTGGAAAGGATAGCCTTTCAATCCGGGGCCCAGGTGATGAAGCTTTTAGAAAAAAACATCAAGCCGCAAGATATTATGACCCGGGCGGCTTTCGAAAACGCCCTCCGGGTAACTTTGGCAGTAGGAGGGTCCACCTGCGCCATCTTTCATGCCATCGCTCTCGCCCACGAAGCGGGGGTCGCGTTGGATCTTTCTCACTTCGAAAAGATGAGCCAGTCAACCCCATTTATTTGTAATGTTAAACCCAGCGGTGCCCACCCGGTGAATTGTCTGGATGATGCCGGGGGCATCCCAGCCGTCATGAAAGAGCTTTCCCCTGTATTGAACCTTGACGTGCAGACAGTCACGGGAAAGACCCTGCGGGAAAATTTAAAGGGGGGAAATGTTCTCGATAGGGATGTAATCCGTCCCCTTAACCAGCCTTTACATGGCCAAGGAGGCATCGCTATTCTTAGGGGCAGCCTGGCTCCGCAAAGCGCCATCGTCAAACATATAGCCGTGCTGCCGGAGATGATGGTGCATAAAGGTCCAGCCCGGGTCTTCGATTCTGAAGAACTGGCTGGCGAAGCGATTCTCGACGGAAAGATTACATCCGGTGATGTGATCGTGGTTCGCTATGCCGGTCCCAAAGGCGGGCCAGGAATGCCCTGCCTTTACGGGTCCCTGTGGCTGCTCAAGAGTAAGGGATTGGAGGCCAGCGTGGCCCTGATTACGGACGGGAGGCTTTCCGGGACGATCCGGGGAGCAGCGATTGGCTATGTTTCTCCTGAAGCTGCGGAAGGAGGTCCCATCGCTTTGTTGCGGGATGGAGATTTAATCCGGATTGATATTCCCCAGCGGAAGTTAGATCTCCTGCTGGCGGAGGAAGAATTAAAAGTTAGGCGGAGTCAATGGATTCCGCCCAGGCCGAAAAAAGAAAAGGGATCCATGGCGCTCTATACCAAGTTCGTAACTTCGGCTCATGAAGGTGCCTACTTAAAAATAAGCACCAAATCCCAAACACCAAATAACAAATAAATTCCAATGGATAAAATCAAAATTCCAAACAATCTGAGGGGTGAATGGAAATCATTTGGAAATATTCCTCCATTCGCCCTGGGTCATTCGAACATTGGAGCTTTGAATTTGTTTGTAATTTGGGATTTGTAATTTGGAATTTTTGAAAAAGGGGGAAGTAAACATGGCAGATTTGAGAACCGAATTTTGCGGCGTGAGATTCAAGAACCCGGTTTTGGCTGCATCAGCCGAGCCGACGCTTTCTGCCGAAAATATGAAACGGGTCATTGAAACCGGTGCGGGCGGACTTGTGGCCAAGACTGTTACGGATTCCGAAGCCATGAGGCGGCTCACCAAGATGTCCAAATGGCGCTATTTAGATGAACAGCACAATGTATGCCGGGGGAAGATTCCCAGGCTTTTCACCTTCTACGGCCGGAGCGGACTGGCCGAAGAGCCGCCGGAAGAGTGGATGGGTGAGCTAAAGGAAGCCCTGGCCGCGGCGGAGCAGAACGACTGCGTCCTCATCGGCAGCGTTGGCGGAACCACTTCCGAAAACTGGGCCAAGCTGGCCAAGATGGTTGAGGACACAGGGATCAAACTCGTCGAACTCAACTTTGGATGCCCCCACCCCTCGGAAATGAAAGGCGCGCAGACAGGCATGCTGGTGGGACAGGATAAAAACGCCGCCGCCGAAATCACCCAGGCAGTTGTCCGAGCCGTAAAGGTTCCGGTGATCGTCAAGCTCACTCCCCAAGTGGCCGACGTGGTGGAAATGGTGAGAGCTGTAAAATCGGCAGGGGCATCGGCCGTGACCATTATCAACCGCTTTGTGGGCTTCTGCCTGGATGTCGAGACCGGCAAGCCCTACATCAATGGCTGGGCTGGAGTGGGCGGGCCCTGGGTGAAACCTTTGACTCTGCGCTGGGTCTCCAAAGTGTATACCGGGGTGGGCATTCCCATCACCGGCACCAACGGAGCCTATGATTGGAAAGACGTAGTGGAATTCATGATGTCCGGAGCGACGATAGTCCAGATCTGCTCGGTGGTCATGCTCAAAGGATACAGCTACCTAGCCGAAGTTATCAAGGGGTTGGATGATTTTTTGAACCGCAAAGGATATAAAACAGCACAGGAGATCATCGGCGTGGCCGCGCGGGCTGCTCTGAGCTATGGAGAAATGGAATCCCTCCCCAAGGAGCACGCCGTGATCAACCGGGAACTATGTACCGACTGTCAGCGCTGCATGCGCTCCTGCTTTTACAACGTGATCCAATTGCAAGAGGGGCAGGTGGTCATCAGCGAAGAATGCCGGGGGTGCGGCATCTGCACCTGTGTCTGCCCGGTTCCTGGAGCGGTCAACTTGCAGATCAGAGGTTAGGGAACTGAAAAAGCGAGATTCATCCTCATCCGGATGAGGATGAAAACGGATGAAATGGGTCGTCGAGTCGAAGAGATGAAAAAAAACCCAAGATGAGGGGAATAGAAAAAAGGGTTCAAGGGTCCGAGGATCGGAGTGAGAGATCGGGAACCTTCGATTCCTTTAAATCTTAGGAAAGGGGGAAACAGGTATGAAAAGGATAAGAATGAGGGCATGGGCCGTCGCAATGATTTGCCTTCTGCCAATGCTGGGGTTCGCCGACCTGGCAGAGGCCAAGGAAAAAATCCTGATCAAGATCGGCTTAGCCGTATCCAGGGCGCATACGGAATACATGCAATGCGAGAAGTTCAAGGAGATTGTGGAGAAGGGATCGAATGGAGAGATTGAAGTGCCCATCTATCCCGGCGCCCAGTTGGGGAACAACGCCTAGTTGTTTGAAGCGGTGAAACTGGGTGGGCTACAAATGACCACAAGCGCTTCCAGCTTCACCACTTCTTCTTTTCCTGAAAGCGGTATCTTCGACCTTCCTTTTCTCTTCAGTGACTTTAGCCAAGCGGATATGGTTTTTGATAGGTCCATCGGGCAGGGGTTTGGCGAGCGGTTTCGCAAGAAGCTGGGAATCAGGATCGTAGGTTTTTCCAGCTCCGGCTTCCAGGGATTTTATAACTCCAAACGCTCTATCCGGTCCATAGAAGACATCCGCGGACTGAAAATGAGAACCATGGGGAGCCCGGTCTTGGTGGATTCCATGAATGCCTATGGAGCCAAGGCCATATCCATGTCTTTACCTGAATTTTACAGCGCCATGCAGCAGGGGGTGGTGGATGGCGGAGAGAACTCCATCGTTACGTATGAGACCCAGAAACATTTCGAGGTCGCCAAACATTTTACAGACAGCAAGCATAAATATCTTCCTATGCTTTTTGCCATAAACGAAACGTTCTTTCAAGCCTTGTCGCCTAAATATCAGAAATTAATTGTCGAAGCTGGCATTCAATCGGCCCTGCATGCCCGTAAGATCTACTTCCATGAAATTGAAGATAAAACCAAGAAGGCCCAGGCCGGGGGAGCGATCATCGGTAAGTTCAATCCTGGGGCGGAGAAAGATTTTATGAAGGCCTTGGAGCCGGTTTATAAAAAATATGGAGATCGCATCGCTGGAGGCCAAGAGATGATTGCGGCCATCCAAAAGACGAAATAAATTCTTTTCTGGAGAACGGCCGTGACCATCCTTTTAGGATCTCCAGTTGCTTTCTTTATCTCCAATGTCCCCTTGGCCTTCGCTTTGGGGATCGCCTCCCTCCTCTGGCTGGCCATGCGCCCGGACATCCCGATGGTTATGGCTTTTCACAGGATGTTTAACAGTCTTAATTCCTTTCCCCTGTTGGCGATTCCCTTTTTCATGATGGCAGGGCAATTCATGACCTTTGGGGGGATCACCCGTCGGCTGGTTCAGTTGGCCGAGGCCTTTGTTGGGAATCTTCGCGGGGGGCTGGCCCATATAACCATTCTGGCCAGTATGTTTTTTGCCGGGATCACTGGTTCTGGCGCGGCCGAGGCTGCGGCCATCGGTTCCATCATGATCCCCAGCATGGAGGAAGAGGGATACGACAAACGCTTTGCCGTGGCTGTGGTTACCTGTGCTTCTTTTATCGGCGTGATTATCCCCCCCTCCATCCCGATGATCATTTACGGGGTGAGTACCGAAGTATCTATCGGAGCCCTGCTCCTGGCCGGGATCATTCCCGGGATCCTTTTCGGGTTGGCTCTAATGGTTACAGCTTTTCTCATCAGCAAGAGAAGGGGATACGGACGCCACCGCAAGGTTTCCTGGCCTCAGGCCATTCATTCAGTGAAGATCAATTTGCTGCCTCTGGGAACCATCGTTCTCATCGTGGGGGGTATCTACAGCGGCCTGCTAACGCCCACGGAAGCTGCGGTGGCCGCCACCATTTACACCTTTATCCTGGCTTTTGTGATTTACCGAGAGGCCAAACTCGACCATTTACACTCCATTTTCATCATCACCGGGATCACCAGCACCATCGGGCTCTTCCTCTTGGCCAATGCCACGGTCTTTAGCTGGATCATCGCCATCGAGCAGCTTCCCCAAAAGATCATCCAGTTCCTTTTTTCCATAACTTCCAGCAAGGTTTTCATCCTGATCTTGATCAACCTTTTTCTCTTAGTGGTGGGATGCGCCATCGATACCATTACGGCCATTGTCATCTTAGCCCCCATCCTTCATCCCATTGGCATGGCTTTGCAGATGGACCCGGTTCACTTCGGGGTGATGATGGTGGTAAATCTATCTATTCCCCTGGGGCGGTACGCCGAGCCCGAGGAGATTGGTGAGATGGTGGCTTTTCTTGCTTCTGATCGGGCCAGTTACATTACCGGGCAGGTTTATAGCGTGGACGGCGGCAGGACGATGCACTAAAGGCACACTGACCGTGTCTTTTCCAAAGAGGGGCCAGGCAGGGGGAAATTAATGATACGGTTTAGGGGTCCTGCCTATCTTTTCGGGGAAGGTGGTGAAGATAGGGGAAGGTGGCCTCAAGCCGATTGCGCCTCACCACTCCGACCAGACTGCGGACTTTCACCGGGTGGTCTAATACCTCGTTTCCTTCCCCCGAGCAGAGCTGGAAGTAGGGTAAAGAAAGGTGGTCAGGATATTCATAAGATTGGTCTTGCCTGCCCCTTTCGGGTCCAAGGGCCCCAAGGAAATCTCCCTAGCGTGACTTTATTACGCTGATTTGATTTGGAGACATAACGTCTTGAAATTACAATAATAATTCTTCATTTCAGTTGTATACACTGAAGGGGATATTGGTCTTCAGTTCTTTGTCAACTAAATC
>VGSF01000029.1 GCA_016875165.1 Deltaproteobacteria bacterium | reverse complement strand
TAGCGCCTCATTAATACAAACATGTTTGTAAGAAGGAAATGTCTGCCGATAAATCCCCCCCTTCCCCCCTTTGCCAAAGGGGGGTTAGGGGGGATTTCAGGACTTTTCGCTGCCCGCCTGATGCGGGCCACTTTTTCCGCGCAAGGTCGCGGAAAAAGCTTAGATTCTTACATATTTCAATCTGAGAATTTTCTTCTAAGACTTTAATAATATCCCTAAAATCTCCTCTCCCCTGGCGGGAGGGGATAAAGGGGAGGGGGATAATTTTTCTATTCACCCCCACCCTTACCCTCCCCCATCAAAGGGGAGGGAATCTGATGGAAATTTCAAATATCTTTGGCTAGGGTTAAGCCATAAATACACAAAACAAAACCCATACCCCCTCAACATTAACCACTTTACACTCAACACTTCACTTATTTCCTACTCCCTTTTTTCTATTTTTTTCAGTGTCAGCCACAACAAGATGGCCGAAATTAAGGCCAGGGTAGCTCCGCAGCCGAAGGCTACTTTGGGGCTTAACGTTTCCCATAAAAATCCCATTAAGACGCTTGCGGGCAGCGTGCTGATTCCGATGGCAAAATTATAAAGCCCATAAGCCGTTCCCCTTAAATTAACCGGTACCAGGTCAGCCACCAGAGCGCGTTCTCCTCCCTCGGTAAGGCCATAGAAAAGACCATAAACAGCGAAGAGAACCCAGATGGCCCCGGACGTATCAGCCCAGGCGAAGGCCCAGTAGACCCCGCTGTACAGCAACCAGCCGGCGATGAGCACTCCCTTTCTTCCGAGTCGGTCCGAAAGGATTCCTCCCGGTGTGGCGGAAAGGGATTTCGATAGATGAAGGACCACCCAGAGAACAGGGAGAAGGGTAACAGAGACACCCGCATCTTTGGCCTTGAGTATCAAAAAAGCATCGCTGGAGTTTCCCAGGCTGAAAATGACGATGGTAAAAAGGAAGAACTTAAATCGGCGGTCAAAAGGCTTAAGGGATAACCGGATTTTTGGCGAAACAGGCCCGGAGTACGTTGGTTTTTTTTCGCTGACTCCGCGGATGAGGATAATCAGGGCAACCATACCAGGGATGAAGGCCAGCCAGAAGATGGTCCGGTATTCCTGGGTGATATAGGTAAGAAGCAAAAAGGCGAGCAGAGGGCCGATAACCGCTCCAGCATGATCCAGGGCCCGCTGAAAGCCAAAGGCTTTGCCGTGTTCTTGATCAAGACTGGAATCCGCAATCAAAGCATCCCTGGGGGACGTGCGTATTCCTTTGCCCACCCGGTCCAAGAAACGGATAAGCAAAACGTGCCATCCCATCGTTGCCGCGGCCACTAAAGGGCGGATGATTGAAGAAAGGGTATAACCGAAAACGACAAGTGCTTTTCTCTTGCCCAGACGGTCGGATAACCAGCCGGAGATAAGTTTGAACAAGGAGGCCGTGGCTTCGGCAATTCCTTCGACCAGGCCGACAAAAGTGGTTCTCATCCCCAGAACCGAGGTTAAAAAGACTGGCAGGAGAGGATAGATCATTTCACTGCTTACGTCCGTAAAAAAACTGACCCACCCCAGAAAAAAAATGGTGCGGCTTAGACCAAATATTTTCGTTTCCGGTTTTGCAGGATTCATAACCCACCGAATATAATATCGAGGCGCGTAAAAAATAACAAATTAAGAAGGAAAATACAAGATGGGGTGAGATGCTGAAAATGTCGGTTTCCCCCCGGCGTATTTTATGCTCAAGTTGCGACAGCGGGTTCGATGACGGGTAGGGTTGCCAAATTAAATATTTTATTGTTTGACAAGTTAAGATATAATACCAAATTAAGCGCTTAGCGCCTCATTAATACAAACATGTTTGTAAGAAGGAAATGTCTGCCGATAAATCCCCCCTTCCCCCCTTTGCCAAAGGGGGGTTAGGGGGGATTTCAGGACTTTTCGCTGCCCGCCTGAGGCGGGCCACTTTTTCCGCGCAAGGTCGCGGAAAAAGCATAGGATATTAGAAACTCGTTTTGGGGCAAAAATGGAAGATATCAACCGCCGATTGATTGCCTATCTGGTGGAGAAGGGTCTGCTTGGAAAAGCTGACCATGAAAGGATTTTTCCAGCGGGGGAAACTCCGGAGAACTTTTCAATGGAAGAACATCTCATCAAACCCGGCCTCATAAACGCTGAGAGATTTCGAGCGGCAGCCAAAGAATTTTATGGAGCCCCTTTTGCTTCGGCGGATGATTATCCCAGAGAACCAGTCCTTTTCGACCAATTATCCCTTCTGTTCATGAAAGAGTCAAAGTTTATCCCGGTTAAAATCGAGAATAATATTCTCACGGTCATCATAAGCAATCCCTTCGATTTTTACACTTTCGAGGCCATCCGCCTGGCCACAAACCAGGAAATCAATGTTTTGGTTGGAGCGGAAGAAGACGTTTTAAAAGCCATTGAACGGACTTACGGCGCCGGGGCAACCTCGATGGAGAAAATCATAGAGGACATGGACCGGATTCCGGAATATCAGGCCGAAGACGAAGAAAACGTCGATCATCTCCGCGATTTGGCATCGGAAGGGCCGGTCATCCGGCTGGTTAACCTGATCATCACCCGGGCCATCGAAAAGAGAGCCAGTGACATCCATTTTGAACCATTCGAAGAAAAATTCCGGGTTCGCTATCGCATCGATGGGGTATTACACGACGCCGAATCCCCCCCCAAGCGGCTTCAGTCGGCGATCATTTCCCGGATTAAAATCATGGCCAAATTGAATATCGCCGAAAGACGCCTCCCCCAGGATGGCCGGATTATGCTTCGGGTGAAGGGTAAAGAAATCGATTTCCGGGTTTCTTCAGTTCCCACCATTCACGGGGAATCCATGGTTTTGCGAATTTTAGACAAAGGCAACATCGTCGTTGATATTGAGCAACTGGGTATTCAAGAAGACATTTTAAAGGAAATTCAAGAAATTATCAGGAATCCGCACGGAATCATTTTAGTTACTGGCCCAACTGGTAGCGGAAAAACCACAACCCTTTATTGTGCCTTACAAAAGATCAACTCCCCTACAAAAAAGATTATTACCGTTGAGGATCCGGTTGAGTACCAATTAAAAGGGATTAATCAAATTCAGGTGAAGCCATCCATCGGACTTACCTTTGCCAATGCCCTTCGATCCATCGTGCGGCAGGATCCGGATGTGATTCTCATCGGCGAAATCCGGGATGCCGAGACAGCGGAGATTGCCATCCATTCGGCCCTAACCGGACACCTGGTCCTGAGCACCCTGCATACCAACGACGCTCCCAGCGCCGTTACCCGCCTTATAGATATGGGCATGGAGGATTACCTTCTCTCTTCCACCATCATCGGCATACTCGCCCAACGGCTCGTGCGAATTTCCTGCCGGCATTGCCGGGCGCCCTTTTCCCCGGACCCGTCCATCCTGAAGGAAATGAAACTTAAGGAATCGACCCTTAAAGATTGGCCGATTCATGAAGTCAAAGGATGCGAGAAATGTAACTACTCCGGGTATTGGGGGCGGACGGGGATTTTTGAGTTCCTGAAAATTAACGAAGAAATCCAGAAGCTCATTCTGGAAAAAAGGGACGCCAACATCATCAAAGAGACGGGGCGTCTTGCCGGGATGAGGACGCTTAGGGAGGATGGTTGGTTGAAAGTCAAACAGGGGATTACAACTGTCTCGGAAGTCTTGCGGGTGACCCAGGAAGAAATAATTTAATTGTATAGGAATTTGCTTTTCTATCCCCATCCCCCAACCCCCTCCCGCCAGGGGAGGGGAGATACTGGGGGATCCAAAATTCCCTCCCCCTGGATGGGGGAGGGTTAGGGTGGGGGTGTTAATAACTTGATTGTATAGGAATTTCCTTTTTGGACACGGATGTACACAGATTATCGGGATAAAATAAAAACAAATAATTATCTGCGGTTATCTGTGAAAATCCGTGTCCCAATAAATTTAGGGTTCAAAGAGTCAAGGGTTCAAGGGAAAAAGCTGAAAGCTAAAAGCCAAAAGCAAAGATAAAAAAGATATGGCTGAATTTCTCTACAAAGCCACTACCTTAAGCGGGCAAACCGTGGAAGGGGCAATTGAGGGCAAAGACGAAAAGGCCGTAGTCCAGAGCTTGCATGGACTTGGTTACATCCCCATCCGGATTGCTTCCGCAGAAGAAAAAACGCCCAGCCTGGGACTATCTTCCTTTTTACCTCAGCGCGTGGGCATTAAAAACCTGCTGGCCTTTACCCAGGAGTTTTCCACCCTTATATCCGCAGGTTTGCCCATCGATCGCAGCCTCCGAATCCTTAGAGATTTGACAGAGAACAGAAGATTAAAAGAGGTGGTCAAGGACATCCTCAGACGAATTGAAGGGGGGAATTCTCTGGCGGAAGCGCTTAGCTACCATCCCCGAATTTTTTCGCGCCTATTCGTCAATATGGTCAAGGCCGGGGAATCGGGGGGATTCTTAGAGACGATCCTGTCCCGGTTGGTTCGATATCTGCAAAGCGTCAAAGAAATCAGGGAATATCTGATTTCAGTCATGATCTATCCCCTGATCCTGACGGCGGTCAGCGGGATCTCCATAACTATCCTGGTGGCCTTTGTCATTCCCCGGTTTGCCCGAATATTTGCCGACATGGGGCAGGCCATCCCCTTGGCCACGCAGATTATGCTTTCGGCCAGTCATTCTTTTAGGGATTATTGGTGGGCCGGTCTGGGGGCCGTTAGCTTATTATATTTCGCCCTGCAACTTTATAATCAGGACGGGGAGAGAAGGTGGCGGTGGGATGGTTTTAAATTGAAATGGCCCGGCCTCGGATCGCTCATCAAAAAAATAGAAGTGGCCCGTTTTTCCAGGACTCTGGGGACTTTATTGCAGAGCGGAGTTCCTATTCTGTCAGCCCTTAATCTGGTAAAGGAAACCTCCCAGAACCTGACAGTTGCCAGAGCCATAGCCTATGTTCATGATCGGTTGAGAGAGGGCAAAGGCATTTCCAAGACCTTAGAGGAGACTGATGTTTTCCCGGCTTTAGCCGTGCACATGATCGGCGTTGGGGAGGAAACCGGCAAGCTCGAGGAGATGTTGATCAAGGTTGCGGAAACCTATGAGGACAATGTCCAGAAAACAGCCAAAAGGCTTGTTGCGCTTTTAGAACCTTTGATCATCCTGGTGATGGGCGCCGTCGTTGGGTTTATCGTCATCTCAATGCTATTGGCGGTCTTCAGCATCAACGAAATTCCTTTTTAATTCGAAAGGCATTTATTCACCGCAGAGAACGCGGAGATCGCAGAGGAAAATACAGTAAAAGAAAAAACTACAAAAGGGCAATAATTTTTTTATGTTGTCTTGTTATTATTTTTATGTTTCCTCTGCGTTCTCAGCGAGCTCTGCGGTGAATTGGTTGTTTTAAGGGGGAGAGATGAAAGGTAGGGAAGGACGAAGGACTCAAGGGTTTACCCTGATCGAATTATTGATCGTCATCATCATCATTGGCCTCCTGGCAGGATTGGTGGGGCCCAGATTATTCGGGAAGGTCAGCGTGGCGAAACAAAAAGCCGCCAAAGCCCAGATCGAACTCTTCGGGACCGCGCTGGATGCCCTCCGGCTGGATGTCGGGAGATACCCAACGACCGAAGAAGGTTTGAAGGCCTTGCGGGAAAAACCTTCGGGCATGGATAGCTGGAAAGGCCCTTATCTTCCCAAGGAAATTCCCTTCGATCCCTGGGGGAGGGCGTATGTTTATAAATCACCGGGGGAACAAGGGGAATATGATCTCATTTCCCACGGACTCGACGGGGTAGCCGGAGGTGAAGGAGAAAATGAGGATATTGTCAGTTGGAAGGACATTGGCAAGTGAGGAATAAAGGTTTTGCCCTGATTGAACTGATCATTGTTTTGGTCCTCATCGGTCTAGCCATTTCCCTGGTGGCGCCGTCTTTCTCGCGCGTGGCCAAGAACGTTGAGCTGAAAGCGGCCGCCAAAAAAACTTCGGGGATTTTGCGTTATTACCGGAGTGAAGCCGTGCACAGGGGCAAGGTTCATCAGGTCCTCTTCGACTCTGGTTTGCGGGAGGTGAGGATCCAGGCGATCGATGGGGAAGAGGACCCTGGAGTTAGCGAAAAGATGAGAGGGCAGGGGTTAATAAAGAAATACCAGCTTCCCCCAGGCATCCAGATGAAGGAATTGAACATTCCTGTTTCTCAGTATCCTTCTGAGCTGCCGGCGATCGAATTTTACCCCAACGGGGGGTCAAACGGAGGTATAATTATTCTGGACAGCCAGCATCATAAGGGGTTCAAGATCAAAGTCCACTTTCTCACCGGCATAGTGGAAATCGAAGGAGCCTGAAAGCATAGGGAGATGAAGACGCGAGGTTTTACCTTAATCGAAGTCGTAGTGGCCATGGCCATCCTGGGGGTAGGTTTAATCGTAATCATCGAACTCTTCTCCGGTGGACTTCGTCTGGGAAGAACCTCCGAAGAATATACTCAGGCCGTTAGTTATGCCCGGATGAAAATGGAAGATATTGCCCTGGCCAAACAGTTAGAAGAGGGGCAAGAAGAAGGGGAGTTTGATAATATTTTTCGCTGGCGGATGGAAGTGAAGAAAGTGCCAGTTCTTCCCGTGGAAGAAACCACGGATTTTAAGCCTCCCGTAGATTTGTATCAGGTTAAGGTAATCATCCTGTGGAAGTCCGGCCTCAAAGAAAGGTCCACAGTCATGGAAACGTTAAAGGCAGTCAAAGCGCAAGATCATGCAGCAAAGACCTGAAACTTCCTCCCGGAAAGGAAAACCATCTGGATTTACCCTGCTGGAGGTCCTGGTAACCATGACCATCCTGGGGTTTATCATGCTGATGATTTTCGGAGTTTTCCGCCTGGGGCTTTCTGCCTGGGCCAAAGGGGAAACCCTGCAGGGGGAGTATCAGAAAATACGCATTGCCTCTCAGTTAATCTCCCGCCAGATCAAATCCATCGTTCCCTATAAAATCAAGGCGAGCAAGGCTGAAGAAGATTATCTGGCTTTTGAGGGAAAGGCCGGTTCTTTAAAATTCGTTTCCGCCCTGCCGCTCAAGGCCAGGCAGCCGGAAGGGTTTGTTTATGTCATCTATGATTTTAAAAGGAACGGCAAGGAAAAAGGGGCTTTGGTTCTTTATGAGCAAAAGGTTCTAAATAAAGATTTTATGGAAGCAAAACCCAGAGAAGAAACGGAAAATACCCTGATTGAAAATCTTTCCGATGTGCGCTTTAAATATTACCGGGAGGAAGATCCACAGAAAAACCTAACTGCGGAATGGGTCGGGGAATGGAATACCAGGGAAGAAAAAGGACTGCCCAAAGCCATACGGGTAACTTTTAACCAGAAGGAAGGTATGGGGCCGAAGGAAGGGGTGTCCATCTCCTTCCTAACTTCTCTTCCCGCTAATCGTTACGAAGAAATAAGAACGATCCCCATAAGGAGGATAATTCCCCAGAGGCCGCCGGTTTGACTAAAGAATAGTTCGGAGTTAGTAGTTCGGAGTTGGGAGAGAAATAATTGCTGAGGGTGTATTTCAAGTTAAGTGAACTAAAGCGCCTAAAGTTTAAAAAAGCAAATTCCCATACAATCTAGTTTTTATTTTTTACTGTAAATGGTGAACCGTGAATTGGGAACTATTTAAATATGGATTGCGGAATTTAAATGCAAAGGGCGTGGCCCTGATCATGGTGCTCTGGGTGATGGCTATCCTTTCCGTGATTGTCTTTGAGTTCAGTTACGCCATGCGCACCGAAGTCCATATTGCCAGGAATTTTCAGGAGGAATTACAGCTCTACGCTATGGCTGGAGGGGGAGTGGAACGGGCAATTGCCGAGCTGATTTACAAGCACGATCCCCGGGTAATGGCTAAAAGGAAAACTATGAAGACAGAAGACCTTCCGCCGGAAAAGAGGGAGTGGGTGACAGACGGCCGAGGGTACAGGATAACCTTCGAACAGGGATCCTGTGAAGTCAAGGTCATGGGGGAAGCCGGCAAGGTTAATATTAATCTCGTCTCAGGAATGTTGCTGCAAAAGATCGTGACAAACTTAGGGCTTTCGGGGGAAATCCGGGACATCGTAGTCGATTCGATTCAGGACTGGCGGGACCCTGATGATTTCTACCGCCTAAACGGAGCTGAAAACGACTATTACCGCTCCCTCAAAGAACCCTATGATTGTAAGAATGGCAACCTCGATTCCATCGAGGAACTTCTCCTTGTCCGCGGGGTTACTCCGGAACTGTTTTACGGAAAAAAAGGGGCCAAGGAAAAAAAGGGCGAGGGCCAGGAAGAATGGTTCCCCTTCGGCTTGAAAGACATCTTTTCGGTATATGCTCCGGGAGAACAGGTGGACATCAACAGCGCCGCTCTGCCGGTTTTAAGGTTCGTTCTGGGGATTCCCGGCGAGGTGGCCCGGAGGATCATTCAGGCTCGTGAGGAGAAGGGATTCGAAAACCACCGGGATCTTCTTCAGAGGGTGCCGGAACTCACCCCCTTTCTCGGAGAAATCGGGAGATTCATCCTTTTTCAGAGCGCCAATCCTTACTACACCATCGAAGCCAAGGGGAAGAATAAAGAAGAAGGATCTGTTCGCGGCCTAAAAGTGATCATCAAGATCGACCCGAAAGAGAAGGAAGGATATAAAATCATCCAATGGCTCGATTCATTCATTTCTTAAAAATTTATAGAGAACGAAAAGAATTCCTGAAGGGTTCCTATGATGGCTATTTTTAGTTCCAGTATCGGGATCGATTTTAGAAGAGACCACCTGATCCTCACTCTGCTTAGAAGATATTTCGGTAAGGTCCACCTGGTTGACTACCGGATCCACAGGCTGGGGATAGAAAGTCCGAAAGAGTTTCAACAAACTCAGTGGATAAACCCGATCACCGCTTTTATTTCCCAGCACCAGATCGACAAAGAAAAAGTTTTTATTTCCATCCCCCGGGAAAAGGTAATTGTCCGCTTCCTCCGTCTTCCCCTGGCCACCAAAGAAAATTTAAGAAAAGTCATAGAATATGAAGCGCCCAAATACATTCCTTTTGATCGGGAAGAGATTTGTTTCGATTACCAGATTCTTCGGGAGGAGAAGGATTCTCTGTTCGTGATTGCGGTTTTTACCAGAAAGGAGGAAGTCCTTTTCTATCTTTCCCTGTTGAAGAAGATGGGCATCCAGCCCCAATCCGTCCAAATTTCTTCAACGGCCGCCCTAAACCTTTTCTTTTACAACGAAAGGGGAAGAGATAACGAATTGGCCATTTTGCTCGATCTCCATGAGCCTTTTTATGAAGCGAACCTCATCCAGGGGAAAGAATGGCAAGAGAGTTTTTACCTCCCCTTGCCTCCGGAGAGGAAAGAAGAAAAGATCATAAATACCTTCCAGCGGGCAGGGATAAAAAGTGACCAGCTGGCCAGGTCCAGTTTTTTCATTTATGGCATGGACACAGTAGAAAAAGCGCTTCCCGTCTTTGGCAAGTCATCGGCAATTAATATTAAAAAGGTTTTTCGTCCTCCCCTGGACCGCCTCCAGGTGCGAAAGAGAGAAACAAAACCTGAACATATTTATGCATCCATAGGCGTTTCCCTGAAGGGCCTGACCGAGACCAGCCTGGACCTGAACCTCCTGCCGGTGGAGATGAGAAAAAAGGTGAGGCAGATCGGCAAACCTCTTTTTGTGATCTTCCTGACTTTGACCGTGGTTTTAAGCTTTTCCTTAGGATTGGGGGTTTATGGCCGCTACCGGGATGAACTCGATACGCTCAGGGCCGAGGTTATAAAAAGAAAGCCCGAGGTCGAGGCAGTTGAAAAATTGCGGAAACAGAAAGAAGAAGTGGCTAAGGAAATATCCGAGCTGGAAAAGATCAGATCCGGCGAAGTTAGTAAGGTTGAAATATTGAAGGAGTTGACCCAGATTTTACCTGCTTCAGTCTGGATCTGGAATTTAAAGCAATCGGGAAAAGAAATTGAGATTAGCGGGTTTGCCGATTCAGCTTCGGATTTAATCCCCTTGATTGATAAATCTCCTCTTTTTGAAAAGGTGGAATTCTTAGCGCCGGTAACCAAAGAACGGGAAAGAAGAGCAGGCGGGGAAAAAGAAAAGGAGAGATTTAAGATCAAAATGCGCCTGGAGGGGCGGAGGGCAGTTCCTTGAAAAAGTGGTCGTTTAGGGAAGAAGGAAAGTTTTGGCGGAAGAAGTTTCTTTGGCTGCTTATAGGGATATCAGCGGTAATTTTCGCATATACATATGGCCTTATTCCCCTGCTCGATGCGAAAAAGAAGGCCGACGAAGAGATTATCCTTAAACAAAGAATTTTGGCGAAATATGCCGAAATAATGCAAGGCCGGAAAGCAGCGGAAGAATCCTTCGAAAGAACCCTGAAGCAAACCGGGGATATACAAAAAAGACTTTTGCCCGGAGAGACCCCCCAGTTAGGGGCAGCCAACCTGCAGGACATAGTGAAACGGCTGGCCGAAAAAAATTTCCTTAGCCTCAGGAGCTTCCGCAACCTCGAGCCAAAGGAAACGGGCGTTTACCGGAAGATTTCCCTGCAAATCGAATTCAACCCGATTAACAGCATGATGAACTTAAGCCAATTTATCCATGATCTGGAAAACCAGGAAAAGGAATTTATGATTTCCGAAATGGACCTCCTCATTTTTAACCCGAGAATGCCCAACACCATTCAGGGGAGCATGGTGGTTGCGGGATTCATGAAAGGTGACAAGATCAGGGAGAAAGATAAGGAAAAATAAGGAGGGATTATGTCATCGCGCTATGGAGTCCTTAGTTTTCTACTTTTTTTCGCCGTCCTCCTGCTTGTTTTTAAGAATTATGAAACCTGGTGGCAGCCTCAGACGGTGACTTCCAGGAAGGAGGCAGCAAGGAAAGCAGAGGCGAAAGCCGAGGTTCTTCCGGCGACAGGGAGCGCCAGGGGAAAATCTGCCGGTGATTCCCTGGGGGTAATTTCCGAAAAAAATATTTTTAACCCTGACCGAAAGGAGTTTTCAATCCTTATCCCAGCGCAGGAACAACCCAAGCCGCCTGCCCGCCCGCCAATCCAATTGTTCGGGGTGATGATTGCAGACCATGTCCAGACCGCCTCCATCATCAATCCGGGAAGGCCCCTGCCTAAAGGAGAGAGGGCGACCAAGACCCTTAAAATCGGCGATCAGGTAGGGGATTATAAATTGACCAGAATAATGCCGGACCGGGTTACTTTTGAGGCGCCGGGAGATACCTATGAAGTCTTGCTTTACGACCCGAAGGCTCCCAAAAGGAGAGTAGAGGTGAAAACCCCTGTGAAACCAGCCGAAATTACAAGCGCTCTGCCTGGCCCCCCGCCAAGTCCTTTGCCGGGGCCGTTACCGGCAGTGCCCCGGACAATTCCTCCGCCGGTTTTACCGGTTCCCAGAGAACTCCCCAGAGAACAGCAAAGGGTGGAACCTGTTATGCCCATCCCGGCCATTCCGGTCCCACCTCTCGATCCAGGCGTCATGCGGGGAGTGAGACCCGCAAGGCCGGAACCTTTAATGCCCGGTGCACCCCCGGGAGGTGGGGGAAATTAAATGCTAAAAGAAAGGAGTCTTCTCAGGATGAAAATGCTTAGATGTTTATGGATGGGCTTTTTTATTCTGTCGTTGATGGTTGGAGCTCTTAGTTGTGCGACTGCCAGGGGACAATTGAAGGAAGAGCCGGATAGAGAAACTTTACCGAAACCCCCGGCTAAAGCACCCGCAAAAATTGCCACCGAACCACCCGCGAAAGAAAGAATCATTCCCGGAGAAAGGGCAGAGACTTTCGGGGAGGACAGGCCGGCGGAATCCCGGACTCCTCTTTCCCGGGTTGAGGGCCGCATGCAGACACCATCTTCCGCCCCGGCGCCTTCCATGCCGCTGGCGAAAAGGCCTGTGGAGCCTGTTAAGGGTTCAAGATTCGTCTTAAATTTCGACAATGCCGACCTGTACGAAGTAATCCGGGTCATGGCTGAGATGATGAAAATGAATTACATCATTGACCCGAAAGTAAAAGGGGTGGTCAATATCCAGACCGCGGGTCAAATCACCACCGAAGAAATTTTTCCTATTTTTCAATCAATACTGAAATTGAACGGCGCCACTGCCGTGCAAAAAGAGCACATCTATGAGATCGTTCCTTTCGGGGATGCTAAAAAGATATTTACGGCCCCATCGCCTTCAGCCGAGACATGGAAGACTTTGATAGAGGAAAGATATATTATCCAGATCATCCCTCTGAAATTCATTCCGGTGAGCGAAGTTTCCAAAATGATCAAACCCTTCCTTTCCGATGGCGCGGACATCGTGGAGCACCCTCCCCACAATATCCTGATCATCGGCGATATGGGTTCGAACGTAAAAAAATCGCTGAGCATCATCGAACTCTTTGACCTGGACATTTTTGCCGACGTGCGGGTGAGAATTTACCCCATTCTCAACGCCGACGTAAACGAGATTGCCAAAGAGATGGAGCGGATTTTTTCTTCCTTTGAGATCAACTTGAAGTCTGGCAGGGGAGTGGGAATTACCTTTACGCCGATCCAGCGGATTAATTCTCTTCTGACGGTGAGTTCCATCCCCGGTATCTTTGAAAAAGTAGAGAGATGGCTCAAGGAGCTTGACAAAGTTCCTGCCGAAGGAACGAAATTAAATGTTTTCGTTTATTACGTCCAGAACGGGAAGGCCAAGGATTTAGCCGAAGTTTTGAAACAGGTTTACCTTCCCCCCAAAGATCCAAAAAAAGAAGTGAAAGAGAAGGTTGTGACGCCGACTCCTTCTCCAGCCCCCCGCGGGGTCAGGCCTGCTCCCTCTTCACCCGCCACTCTCCCGACCCCACCCGTCAAGGAAGAGGCAGCTTTACCGGAAGGAGCCGCGCCCGAAGGAGAGATTAACATCGTGGTGGACGAAACCACCAACGCCTTGATCATTAGGGCTTTACCTCGGGATTATAAGGCGGTTCTGGAGACCATCAAGAAACTCGATCTTTATCCCAAACAGGTGTTGATTGAAGTCTTTCTGGCAGAAGTAACCCTGGACGATAATACCAAATACGGACTGGAGTTTTCCACCTTCACGGATACTTTCACCCAAGGAGGAAGGGAGTATGCTTACACATTGGGGATGGGTGGCATCGCCACTCCCGCAGCATTTACTTCCGGTCTGCGCTACTCCATTGCTTCCGCTAACAAAATGGCCGCCGCCATTCATGCCTCGGCCACGGAGAATCGCCTGAAAGTCCTCTCATCTCCGCACATCCTGGCCTCCAACAACAAAGAGGCCAAAATTCAGATCGGATCCTCCGAACCTATTCTGACCACAACATACACAGCCCCGGGAACAACGACTGCGGCCACCACGGGCGTGGTTTCCTCAGGGGTAGTAGAGGGAACGATCGAATACAAAGATATCGGGGTGATCCTGAGCGTCACCCCGCGGATCAGCGACGGGAAACTGGTTACCCTGGATATATCGATCGAGCAGAGCACCGTATCCCAAAAAGATTTGGGGAACCTTAAGAACGTTCCTTATTTCCCGAAGAAGACAGCTAAGACCACTCTTTCGATCATGGAGGGGCAGACGATCGTCATCGGGGGATTGATCGAGGAATCAAAGGGCAGGAGCTCATCCGGGGTGCCCTTTCTCAGCAAAATTCCGATCCTGGGAGCGCTCTTCGGGTACCATACCAGCGACGTCCATAAGACCGAGACGGTATTATTGCTGACTCCCCATGTGATTACCGACCTGGAAGAATCAAATCAGGTAACCCGGGAATTCCGGGAAAAAGTCCAGGCCATCCAGAAGGAACTGGAAATTAAGAAGAGAGAAAAAAAGGAATAATTTTTTAAGCAAGGGGGATCATCACTTTTAAGAAGAAGGAAAATGATCGGCGGTTAGCAATTAAAATCACTTGATCAATTGATCATTTTGGGTAATGATATGACTCCGTATGGGAAATACCGGTTACCAAATAAAAATGAAAGCCGAAGGCTTGGATTTCTTTTATGGGTTGTTCCAGGCCCTGAAAAGCATTAACCTCGACGTTAAAGAGCGCCAGATAACTGCCTTAATCGGTCCCTCAGGTTGCGGAAAGTCTACTTTCCTCAGAACGCTCAACCGCATGAACGAACTGATCCCTAACACCCGAACCGAGGGAATGGTCACGCTCGACGGCCAGGATATTTACCAGCCAAGTACCGATGTAGTCTCCCTTAGAAAAAGAGTGGGGATGGTCTTTCAGAGACCGAACCCCTTTCCCAAGAGCATCTATGAAAATGTTGCTTTCGGTTTAAGGGTGTTGGGGGTGCGTTCAAAGATTGAGATCGAAAACAAAGTGGAAGAAAGCCTGAAGGCTGCGGCCCTTTGGACAGAGGTCTCCGACCGACTTCATCAGAATGCCTTAAGCCTTACCCTGGGGCAACAACAGCGCCTCTGCATCGCCCGCGTGTTGGCTGTTGAGCCGGAGGTGATCCTCATGGACGAACCCTGTTCTGCCCTTGACCCCATTGCCACGCTCAAGATTGAAGGATTGATGCAGGAATTAAAAAGAAACTATTCGATTGTCATTGTCACCCATAACATGCAACAGGCTGCCCGCACCTCTGATTGGACAGGATTCTTTCTCCTGGGTGAATTGCTGGAATACGGACTAACCGGAGAAGTTTTTACGAATCCGAAGGAGAAACGCACTGAAAATTACGTAACAGGAAGATATGGATAAAAGATCAAGCGCCAAAATCCAAGCACCAAATAGCAAACAAATTACAATGTTCAAAACGACTAATTACAGACAAATTATAATCCCCCCTTGCCCCCCTTTAGTCCGCCTAAGGCGGAGGGGATGGGGGGATTTGAAATTGGTATTTGGGAATTATTGGGGATTGGGGATTTGGAATTTGGGAATCTTTTTTTTCCTGACATTGCTTGTATTCAATGTGGGCTGCCAGAGAGATAAGGCCGGCATTACCGTGGCCGGGTCCACCTCGGTCGAGCCCTTTGCCGAATTGCTGGCTGAGGAATACATGAGGCACTATCCCAAGATTCATATCTATACTCAGGGCGGAGGTTCTACTGCCGGAATCGAAGCGGTTAGGAGCGGTGTGGCCCAAATTGGCATGTCCTCACGTCACTTGAGCGCCAAAGAAAAAGATCTCTATTCGGTGATGATTGCCAAAGACGCCATTGCCATTATCGTCCATCCAAAGAATCCGATTAAGGATCTCCCCTTGGCCATAGTGAGGGAGGTTTTTGCCGGCAAAATAAAAAATTGGAAGGAACTGGGGGGGAAAACCGGCGCCATCATTTTGGTCACGAGGGAGGAGGGATCAGGGACAAGGGAAGCCTTTCAAAAAATGGTGATGGGAAAGGAGGCCATCGCCCTTGAAGCCCTGGTTCAGGACTCCAATGGGGCCATTCGCCAGGTCGTGTCCGGCGATCCAAATGCGCTCGGCTACATCTCTCTCGGCCTGGTCAACGAAAAGGTAAAATCTTTGAATATATCAGGTGTGGAGGCTACTTCAGAAAATGTAATAGCAGAAAAATATGCCTTGGTTCGGCCATTTCTATTCCTTTTTAACGGCCCACCCGCGGGAGAGGCAAAGTCCTTCTTGGAGTTTGTGATGAGTCCTAAGTCGCAGAAACTTCTCTCCAGGGAAGGTTTGGTGACCGTTTTAGCAAAATCTTCTGGAGGGTGATTTTGGAAATCAAAGAAATCAAAGAGAGGTTCATCGAAAAGATTCTTCTTCTGATCGCCTTCTCTTCCATTACGATCCTGGCCTTGATCACCTTCTTTATCTTCGGAGAAGGGCTTCCGTTAATCTGGAAGATCGGACCTAAATCCTTCCTTCTTGGAGAACGCTGGGTGCCCAGCCAGGGTGAATTCGGTATCCTTCCCATGATTGTCGGCTCCTTCTGGGTAACCTTTGGAGCCCTCCTCTTAGGTATCCCTTTGGGATTAGCCTGTGCTATCTTCCTCTGCGAATGGACACCCCCCTGGGCCGGAATGA
This sequence comes from Deltaproteobacteria bacterium, assembly GCA_016875165.1. Taxonomy (GTDB): domain Bacteria; phylum Desulfobacterota; class SM23-61; order SM23-61; family SM23-61; genus JAHJQK01. The sequence continues at coordinate 32,339 of VGSF01000029.1, read as the reverse complement.
TTTTGAGGTCGGCCATTCAGGTTTTGGCCGGCATTCCATCAGTCGTTTATGGATTCTGGGGCCTGGTTGTCCTCGTTCCTTTAATTCGAAATTTCCTGGGAGGCCCCGGCCTGAGCATCCTCTCCGGCTCCCTGATCCTGAGTATTATGATCCTGCCAACCATTATCAGTATCTCCGAAGATTCCTTAAAGGCCCTTCCTCCCAACTATAAAGCAGGAGCCTTCGCCCTGGGAGCCACTCACTGGCAGACCATCTGGAGGGTCTTAATCCCAGCAGCCAGATCCGGGATTGTGGCCAGCATCATTCTGGGGATGGGCCGGGCCCTTGGAGAAACCATGGCCATGATCATGATTCTCGGAAATGCGGTGAAAATGCCGTCTTCCATCCTCGATTCAGCCCGGACATTGACCACGAACATCGGCATTGAGATGGGCTATGCCTCCGGGGATCACCGTCAGGCCCTCTTTGCCGCAGGCGTCATTCTCTTCTTAATCATAATGATTTTGAATACCCTGGCCATTGTTCTTTCGCGCAGGAGGGCCGGTTGAAATTCGAGCGGAGGCGCTATCTCACCCAAAATATTGCCAAGATTTTGATTTGGATGGCCGCCCTTTCAACAATGGCCGTTATGGCCCTCATCGTATTCCAGGTTCTTTGGGAAGGCCTCCCCGTCCTCAGCCTGAGCTTTTTTCTTGATTCGCCGCGAAGTATGGGCCGGGAAGGAGGCATATTCTCTACCATCGTTGGAACATTTGCTTTAACTATTGTAGCCATACTTTTTGCAACGCCCTTAGGTGTGGGTACAGCTATCTTTCTGTGGGAATATACCCGGGAGGGCCGAATCAGCCGTACCATACGTTTTGGCATAGGCTGTCTGGCAGGAGTGCCTTCTATCATATTTGGACTTTTTGGATTCGTTTTTTTCGTCATATACCTTAATATGGGATGGTCCATTCTATCGGGCGGCTTGACTATGGCGGCATTGATCCTGCCCACCATCATCTCCGCCACGGAAGAAGCCCTCAAGGCCATTCCCTATTCCTTCCGTGAAGTCAGTTACTCATTGGGAGGGACGAAATGGCAGACGGTTACCCGCGCTGTCATACCGAGCGCTCTACCCGGAATTTTCACCGGCATCATCCTGGGGATCTGTAGAAGCATTGAGGAGACCGCTGTAGTTATTCTCACGGCCGGCTCCTCTTTGCTCATTCCCACTTCGCTCTTCTCACCCGTCCGAACCATGTCGGTTCACTTCTACATTCTTTCCCGCGAAGGGATTTCCATGGAGATGGCTTACGGAACCGGGGCTGCCCTGATTCTCCTCGTTCTCATTGTAAACACCGTTGCCAATTGGCTGCTCAGTAGATATGTCCGAAAAAAGGCTTGAGGTTATTTCCATGTCAACGGGAAACAAGATCGCCGTCAAAGATTTTAATTTTTATTACGGTTCCATCCAAGCTTTACAAATGATCAACCTCGATATAAAGGCCAATGAAATATTTGCCATCCTCGGTCCAGCCCGAAGCGGGAAGACGACATTCCTGAAAAGCCTCAATCGTCTAACCGATCTGGTCCATGGGGCGAGCCATACTGGAACCATCCTTTTAGACGGGGAAGATATCTATGCTCCCAGAATCAGTCTCACCCAGTTGAGGAGGAGGGTGGGCATCGTCTTTGACCTCCCGATTCCCCTTCCGGTATCCATCTATGAAAATGTGGCCTATGGCCCGAAACTTAGCAACAAGACCCAAAAGAAATATTTGGACGAAATCATTGAGAAAGCATTGCGGTCTGCTTTCCTCTGGGATGAGGTTAAAGATCGTCTGCACACCTCCGCCCTGCGCCTCTCCGGCGGACAACAGCAGCGCCTCTGTATTTCCCGCATCCTGGCTTTGGACCCAGAGGTTTTGCTTCTCGATGAGCCCTGTTCCGGACTGGACCCCATCTCCACCGCCAGCATCGAGGAGACGCTCAGTCGTTTAAAAAAAGAGTATACGATCATTCTTGTCCCTCACAACATTCAGCAAGCCTCCCGCGTAGCGGACCGGGTCGGGTTCCTCCTGGAGGGAAAACTGGTGGAGGAGGGGCCGGCCTTCGAGATCTTTACCCGGCCGAAGAATAAAAAAACCGAAGATTATATCAGCGGGAAATTCGGATAAGAGGAAAGGAGATATCATGGAAACTCATTTTCAGCAAGAATTGAATAAATTGAAAGAAAACCTCCTGAAGATGGCCGGACTGACCGAGAAAGCCATCACCAATGCCGTGGAGGCACTGATCAAAAGGGATACGCCCCTGGCTGAAAAGACCATTGCCGAAGACGCGGCCATTAACCAGATGGAGATCCTCATCGATGATTATTGCTTAAAACTTCTGGCCCTGCACCAGCCTCTGGCCGCGGATTTAAGGTTCATTACTTCGGCCATACGGATTAATACGGAGCTGGAGCGGATCGGAGATCAGGCGGTGAATATTGCCGAGCGGGTGATTTCCTTGAATCAGGAACCCCAGCTCAAGCCCTACATTGATATCCCGCGGATGGCCGAGATTACCAAGGCCATGCTCAAAGACGTCCTGGATGCCTTTGTCAACGGGGATACCGACTTGGCCCGTTCGGTCTGCGAGAGGGACGATCAGGTCGATGGACTGAATGATCAGGTCTTTCGCGAGCTGCTGACGTACATGATCGCGGATTCCAAGACCATTACCCGGGCGGTTCACCTGATCATCGTCAGCCGTTGCCTGGAGAGGATTGCTGACCACGCCACGAACATCGCCGAAGGGGTAATCTTCATGGTCAAAGCCCTGGTGATAAAGCACCGCGCCGATGCCAAGAGCGAGGAAAAAATAGGATGAATAAAATAGGAGAAGGGGCAACTTGAAAAAACTTCTGATAATCCCGGCGATGATTTGGGCATTGAGCGTGGGAGTCGGTGAGGTTTGGGGCCAGGAAGCAAAACCAGCCCAGAAGCGCATTATGATCGAGCGGCGGGAAAAGGTAACCGGAGCCCGCTTGAAATTAGTGAGAAAAGTGATCGAACGCTATAAGGACTGCCAGGTTCTCTCCGAGGGAAATGAATTGACCGGCCTGGTGATCAACGGCAAGACCTATAGCGACTTTACCATCGTCATCCGCGACGCCAAGCGAACGATTGTGGTGGTCACTGCCGATGGGGTAGTCAGTTTTGACTACTAACTCCGTCCCTTATTTTTTCCCCGCTCTCCTTTCCGAATAGCCATGGCAGATGCCCCACTCCCAATTGCCGAGCAGCGTCTGCCTCGAATCCTCCATCTCTTTTTCCTCCACCCCTCACACCCCGTCCCCTCCCTCAGGAAAGGGAAGGGGATTAAGGTGAGGGGGGCAGGGTTATCATTTCTTATAAGTTGGGTTGGCCAGAAAGGCTTTTTTCAAGGTATCCCCGCGTAAACCCTGGCGCAAGGCTTCCAGAGCCAGGATGTCTTCCGGAGGAATATTACCCAGGCTTACATTAGGGCCGAAGCGCATAATCAGGGATTGCTGCTGGTTTTTAATGGGGGCTTCCCATTCCAATTTGGTTAGGTCATTTACCCCTTTGATGATAGCCTCGATCTCATCATCCTTGGGCTTGCCGTCCTTGTCGTAAATTCCTACCCCTTTTCCGGCCTCGCGGGCTTCCACGATGACCTTGAAAGCGCCGTTTTTCAGGTCGGCGGCGATCTCTTCATGCAGTTTGGCTGTGGCCACCTTTTCATCGGGATCCTTTTTCCCTACTTCGGAGACCACCAGGAAACCCATGTCCACGGCCCTCTTGATGCAGTCGGCCCTTGTCTTCAGGTCGATCTCGATCGTTCCATCCGAAACCTCGATAGCATTGAACCCCAGATCCTGGCAACGCTTAAGATATTTCTGGTAGCTCCCCTGCCATACGGAAACTTCCAGGAAGGTTCCACCCGGGCAGATCCAGATATCGGCGTCCTTGACCATATCCACCTTTTCCGCCAGATAATCAATATCCAGAAAGGCGCTGGTGCCGAAAGTCAATTTAATAAAATCTATGACATCGGCTGCGGAATCGAGCAGATCCTGGGTGGCAGCCAGGCCTAACCCTTTGTCGATGATCATAGTTATGCCTTCCTTGCGGGGTTTCACGGTTCTCCCCGGCATGGGCATTTCAAATACGCCATCAAAAGCTTTAACTCCCATTTTAAATTGCCTCCATACAATTTTTTGCCCCGGCCAGAACTGATTTAACCGGGTTCAGTTTTACTTCTGCGACAAAGCGCTGCATGGTTTGCAGCCGCCGGCTCATCAGGTCCGGCGCATCAAAACTTTCCACGGGGATGACATCGTAAAAGACCAGCGTAGGGCCAAGTTTTTCAGTAGCGTTGTCAAATAATATCTTGACGATTTTTTCTTTGCGGCTGACGGTCTTAACAATGGGAGCATCCCGGCCCGATTCGATCCGGGCATCCACGACAGTCACCCTCGGGTTAAGATAGCGGGGGGCAGCAGCGATGTGTCCCATATCGATGGCGATCTTGTGTCCCCAGACGTCGCTCACCCCGGGAGGGATCTCCACTTTCAATTTTTCATTGGCCCTGGGGAAATCGTAGATTAAATTTCCCAGGCGGATGTTGTCGTAGAGAGATCCCATGTAAAACTCGCACCCTTTATCCGTAAAACGGAAATGGGTCATCTCGGTGCTGAAGATCCTCCAGTCGTCCTCCAGTCCCTTGAGCAGAAAGACCGTTTTTCCGGCTCCGGCTCCCCCGACAACCAGGAGAAGGGTATCGCGGCTGGGACTGTACATGGAACTGGCGTGGAAGCTGTAAATACCGTGATACCTTTCCAGGGCGACTAAAAGGTACTTGAAGAAAAGGCCCAGGTTTCCGAAGAGGGAGTAGCGATTGTCCGAGCACTCTTTTTCGTAACGGGAAAAATCTCCGGTGGCTGTGAGCACTTTAGGCGTCGCTGTAACCTGGGGCTGGATGTTGGGTTCGTCGATTACGACAAAGTAGGAATCCAGGTCGTCGCTGAAGGGGATCGGGGCAATGGAGTGAATGTTCGTGAGCAGGGATTCCATGACCTGGCCTTCGAAATACCTGGGTTCGGTAATGAGCTTTTCATTGTTGGAAACAAGGCCCATCCTGGCCTCGACGATTTTTACGGCTCTTTTAAACATAAGGATCATCTCCAAATTAGTTGATCGATTTTTTAATGAAAGCCTGCCAAGGGCCCGGAAGGAAAGGCAGATTGCGCCGCAAGCATCGGCGGGATATCCACTTTCCCTAAACCCCAAGCTTCCCTTCCGCAAAGCGCAGCGGGGGCGGGTAAACAAAGCTTCGAAGAAATTTCGCCCCCCCCGCCACAACTAAGGGAGATATGTGCCTCATGATTGCAAGCAAGCTGACTTTTCTTCCGGGCCCCTGAAATCACTGTTCATTTTAAATATGCCGGCTCTTTGGCCCTACTCTAATTTGGAGATGAGCCAAACATAATAACTTCTCCGGTTTTTTAGTCTAAGGATTTGACGGCTGACTTCTTCCCTTTTCCCGGATAAGTCAGGGCGGCCTGAGCGACAGCCAGACGGGCAATGGGCACCCGGTAGGGCGAGCAGGAAACATAATCCAGCCCGATCATGTGGCAAAATTCAACGGAGGAGGGATCGCCCCCGTGCTCTCCGCAAATTCCCACTTCCAGTTTCGGATTAGACTTACGGCCCTTTTCCACGCCAATGCGCATGGCTTCCCCCACGCCCTGGCGGTCGATCGAGACAAAGGGGTCGTTCTCCAGAATTCCGGTCTCGCGATAGAAAGGGAGGAATTTCCCGGCGTCATCGCGGGAGAGGCCGAATACCGTCTGGGTCAGGTCATTGGTTCCGTAGGAAAAGAAATCGGCCACCGTAGCGATTTGATCGGCGGTAATAGCGGCCCGGGGAAGTTCAATCATGGTCCCAATCATGTATTTTATTTTCGCGCCGGTTTGAGCCAGGACTTCTCGAGCCACCCGGTCAACGATCTGTCTCTGGCTGCGAAGCTCATTGACGTGCCCCACCAGGGGGATCATCACCTCGGGAATTACCTTTATTCCTTCTTTTGTTACCTCACAGGCGGCTTCAAAGATAGCCCGGGCCTGCATCTCCGTTATCTCAGGGTAGCTGATGCCCAGCCGGCAACCGCGGTGGCCCAGCATGGGATTGGCTTCCTTCAGGCTTTCCGAACGTTCTTTAAGCGTTTTGAAAGGAACGCCCATCTGCTCGGCCAGCTCGGCAATTTCCTGGTCGGTATGCGGTAGAAATTCGTGCAAAGGGGGATCGAGGGTGCGGATAATCACCGGGTAGCCGTCCATGGCCCGGAAGATACCCGCAAAGTCATCTTTCTGCATGGGTAGGATTTTGGCCAGGGCCCGGCGGCGTTCTTCCACCGTATCCGCAAGAATCATCTCTCTCACTGCGGCGATGCGTTCGGACTCGAAGAACATATGTTCGGTGCGGCAGAGGCCGATTCCCTTGGCCCCGAAGAAACGGGCAGCCGTGGCGTCTCGGGGAGTATCGGCATTGGTAAGCACACCCAGCCTGGCTTCCTGATCGGCCCAGGACATTAATTTTACAAACTGCTGATATATCAGGGAATTTTTGGGAGGACTTTTCTTTTCGATTAAAACCTGCACGATTTCCGAAGAGCTGGTGGCCAGATCACCCTCAATGACCTCGCCGGTGGTGCCGTCAATGGAAATGAAATCCCCCTCCTTAATGGCCCGGCCGTTTACTTCCATGGCCGCCTGGGCATAATCGATATTCAGGGCCGTACAGCCGACCACGCAGGGCTTGCCCATGCCCCGGGCCACCAGAGCGGCGTGGGAGGTCATTCCGCCCCGGGAAGTCAGAATCCCTTCGGCCGCATTCATGCCGTGGATGTCTTCCGGAGAAGTTTCAATGCGGATGAGCACGCTCTTTTGCCCGAGTCTGGCCAGATCCATGGCGCGCTCCGGGGTGAAAACCGCTTTGCCGCAGGCTGCTCCGGGGCCGGCGTTCAGGCCTTTGGCCAGAAGCCTTCCTGATTTGATTGCTTCCTTCTTGGCCTGGGGGTCGAAGATGGGCGCCAGAAGTTGGTTTAAGGAATCCGGGGCCAGGCGCAGGAGAGCGGTCTTCCTGTCGATCAATTTTTCTTCGACCATCTCCACGGCAATGCGCAGGGCGGCGAAGGCCGTGCGTTTTCCCGATCGGGTCTGGAGCATCCAGAGTTTTCCCTCCTGGACGGTGAACTCAATATCCTGCATGTCCTTGAAATGCTTTTCCAGCCGCTTATAAATCTTCTCTAATTCTTTATAAACTCTGGGCAGGGTTTCTTCCATGGAAGGAAGCGCGGGATCGTTCTTCGGGGACTTGTTTATGGGTTGAGGCGTGCGGGTCCCGGCTACCACGTCTTCTCCCTGGGCATTGGGCAAAAACTCTCCGAAGAAGGCTTTTTCTCCCGTGGCCGGATCGCGGGTGAAGGCAACGCCCGTGGCGCTTTCCCCGCCCATATTTCCGAAAACCATGGCCTGAACGTTCACGGCTGTGCCCCAAGCTTCGGGGATTTTGTTTAATTTCCGGTAAGTGATGGCCCGGGGAGTATCCCAGGATTCAAAGACCGCTCCGATCGCCCCCCAGAGCTGTTTTTCCGGGTCTTCCGGAAAAGCCTTTCCGCTGTTTTTCTGAACGACCCCTTTGAATTCAGCGACCAGTTCCTTCCAATCTTCGGCGGTAAGCTCTATGTCCAGCTTCACCCCTTTTTGCTGCTTCTTTTCGTGGATCTTTTCTTCCATCTTTTCCCGGTCGACCCCCAGGACCACGTCGCTATACATCTGGATGAAACGGCGGTAGGAATCGTAGGCAAACCGAGCATCGTTGGAATTATCGATCAAACCCCGGATGGTTCTGTCGTTAAGTCCGAGGTTGAGGATCGTGTCCATCATTCCGGGCATGGAGACCCGGGCTCCCGAGCGCACGGAGAGAAGGAGGGGATTTTGGGGATCCCCGAATTTTGCTCCCATGGCCTTCTCCACCGCGCTCAATCCCTTTTGCACCTGCTCTTTCAAGCCCGCCGGGTATTTCTTTTTATTTTCGTAGTAAGCTGTGCAAACTGCCGTAGTAATGGTGAAACCCGCGGGAACCGGGATCTTCAGGTTGGTCATTTCGGCCAGATCACAGCCTTTTCCGCCGAGAAGGTTGCGCATTTTGCTGTTTCCCTCAGCTTTTCCTGCTCCAAAGAAATAAACATATTTTTTAGCCATTGTTCTCCCTTTTTTTTAAATTTAGGACGCAGATTTACGCAGATAAACACAGATTTGATTTTTATATTTATCCGTTTTTTCTGTACTACTAACATGCAAATTCTTGAAATTTTGTTAAGCAATCCCCCCCACCCTATCCCTCCCCCTCGAGGGGGGAGGGTTGGGAGGGGGTGATTTCTTTTGGTTGCGGCTTTGCAGAGCTGTGTTCCTCCGTGTCCAATTATTACATATTTTTCGGCAATGCAAAATTAACAAAACGTAACGCAGGTTGCCCGCTAAGAACCCGGTCCACGTCTTCGGCAACGGCGGCGACGACTTTCTCCTGGGCTTCATAAGTAAGGCCAGCCGTGTGCGGGGTAAGAATCACGTTGTCAAGCCCATGAAGAGGGCTTTCGGGGGCGGGGGGCTCTTTTTCCCGGACGTCCAGAGCCGCTCCGGCAAGCTGCCCCTGCGTAAGAGCTCTGGCCATATCTTCCTCGGAAAGGACTTCTCCGCGAGAGGTGTTAATGATAAATGCCGTGTTTTTCATTTTTTGGAAGGATTGGCTGTTCAAAAAACCGCGGGTTTCCGGGGACAGGGGAAGGTGTACGCTTAGAAAATCCGATTCAGCAAGGAGCTGGTCTAAGGGAACCAGGGTGGCCCCGGACTCCGTAACGTGCAAGCTGGTGGAAGAGAGGTAGGCGTCGTGAGCCAGCAGGCGCATTCCGAAGGCCTTCGCCCGCAGAGCCACTCGGAAGCCGATTTTACCCAGACCCAGGATTCCCAGGGTCTTGCCGATAAGCTCAAAACCATGGTATTTTTTCCGTTCCCAGCCCCCGCTTTTTACGGAGCGATCCGCACCCGGAATTTTCCGGGCCAGAGCGAGGAGCAGGGCAAAGACATGCTCGGCAACGGAGACGGCGTTTTCCTCCGGGCTGTAAGAAATAACCACCCCGGCTTTGGAGGCAGCCTCCACGTCGATGTTGTCGTAGCCGGCTCCCGCTCGACCGATGACTTTCAGCGACCGGGCCTGAGAGAGGAGGTCGGCATTGACTTTGGTCTGATTGCGGACAATTATGGCATCAGCGTCCTTTAGGGTTTCTTTAAGCTGAGGGATTTTTTTCCATAGGTCCCAGTCCGATTCCACCAGGTATTTCTGCTTGAGGAGGTCGATGCCGGACCCTGTGACGTCTTCGGATATTATGATTTTTTTCTTCACTTCCATTTTTAATCTTCCTTTCCCAGGTATTCGCCGTCCGGATCGACATCCTGGCGCAAAATGCGCAGGTCTTCGTCGGTTGGAAAATCTACCGCGGCCGGATTGGGAATCGCCGTGATGGAAAAACCGGTATTCTCCTGAACCTGAGCGAGCATAACCCCCGGCATAAGTTTTTTGACCTGTAATTTGCCCGTTCCTTTATCAACAGACATTACCGCCAGATTCGTAACCACCGTTATATCCGGATAACTATTTTTCAGCCCGGCTTCCTTACGCCCGTTCCCTCCATTGATATAACCGGGGCTGGTGATGTAGGCGCATTTTTCCGGGAAGCGCCGCTTCTCGTGGCGGCTGATAATCAGGATTCTTTTAGCATGGGAGGCAATATCATTCGCTCCCCCGCTCCCTGGAAAGCGAACTTTGGGACGCTGGTAATCCCCCAGAGTTGTACTGTTGATGTTGCCGAACTGGTCGATCTGGGCTCCTCCCAAAAATCCCACGTCCACCATCCCCCGCTGGAGCAGGCAGCCGAGAACTTCGCGCAGAGTGCCGAGTTTGACTGCCCGGTGCATGGCTTTAGGGTCAGAAACGGATATGGGGACGGGGAGGACCAGAGGAGAGATCGGGCCAGTTTCAACGACAAAACACATATTCGGGGCGTGAGTTTTCTGGGCGTACAGGGCCGCAACCATGGGCATGCCCGTGCCCACAAAGACTGTTTCCCCGTCCCGAATATTTCTGGCTGATTCGATGATCATCAATTCATCAAGCTTAAAATTGACAGACATCGTTTTCCCCTTCCAAATTCAAGTCGTCAATTAGCAATGATCATTTAACATTGATAATTGACCATTGGCCATTTCATGTTCAGTCCCGAAAGCAATCAGCCTGAAGCAGACTAAAGTTGAAAAAAGGTAACACTTTAGCTCTTTGAAAAAAGGTGTGTTGTAAAGGCCAAGGGATTCCAGGGGCCGGGGCCCAGAGCGGAACGCTTGGAATCATAAGGCGCTTATATCTCCGCATATGGGGCGGGCAAGAACCCCCGCCTCCTCCGGAGGAAAAGATCTTCTGTCCTCGTGGCCAAGCGGAACCCCAACAGATGCTTCCGGCGCGTTCCGCTCTAACCCCCGGCCCTCAACAAAGGCTTTTATACCATTTTTTTAAATCGCTAAACTGTTACGAAAAAAGGAATTTCCTATCCATTTAAATTACCTGCACCGCTATTATAGCGCTGCCTTCTCAGCGTCCTCTGCAACAAAAAAAATATTATTCAAACCATCTTCATCATTTCCTGCCGGAGGCGATTATATTTTTTCAGACCTCCAACTTTTTCCAGGTATTCATCGAAGGATGAGCAGGAATAAATATATTTCTCCATGTAGGCCTGGAACGCCGCCCCCCCTTCCCGGGCTGATTTCTGGTATTCGTTTAAGTGTTCCGGGTCATGCTGGTAGTAGCGGTAGGTGGAGGTGGGATGGGCCCCCCAGGGCTGGAGAACAATCGCGTTGACGTACACATAAGGGATGGTCGTTCGTTCAGGATATTTTCGGATTTCTTCCGAGGGGATGATTTCTTCGCAGGTGACGATGAGCGCCCTGGATGCCCGGATCATCTCCGGCTCATGGGTGAGAAATCCTTCGATGATTAAATTGCCCATTTCATCAGATTTCTGAAGATGGACAATGGAAACATCCGGGTTCAGGGAGGGGAGGAGAACAACCTTTTCTTCTAAGTTCCAGGGATTGGAAATGGTTTCAAATTTTTTTCCGGTGGAAAAGGCCTTCCGGGAAAGGATATCTGAGCCCAAAAGGCTCTGGATGGGCATGAATGGTAGCCCCATCTCTCCCCCCAAAAAGCGCGTGACCATGGCCAGGTGGCTGTAGTCCTCATTCTCCACAAGGCCTTTTTCCACGCTTCTTCGCCAGCAGAAGGTAGTTCCGAAGCGCTCCATGTTGCCGGTGCCGCACTCTGTGCGCCGTACCAATCCCGCTCCCACAAGCATGTCCATGGAAATCGAGAGATTGCACCCCACTAAGGTGAGGTCCTTCTTTTTTTGCCTGATTATTTCATGGAAGATGGACATCGGGCAGCGGCCGATGGTCTGGCCGCCCACTCCGATGGTTGCTCCATCGAAGACATAACGGCTGACCGCTTCGGCTGCGGTCATTATTTTATTGGAGTTTTCTTTTTTTGCTGGCAAATTCCCGTCTCCCACTTTTAATCTTGGGCAATGGATGGAGATACAATGATGTATTATTTATACATTATGCATCTCCCCTGTCAAGTTTTTTTGAGAGATCTAAACCCTTCTAACTCTCATCTCTTAATGCTTCCTCCAGGCCTAAATCCTGCAACTTCTCAGCCGTGGGGATGCCATTGGCATTCCAGCCCCGCAGGGAATAGTATTCATCGAGCAGGGCCTGAAACTCCTCCGGCGGGCAATACATCCCCTGGGAGGGACCGGAGGGGATTGGCTGCTGGGTGACGCGTAGGGGAAGGCTGTCGTCCTTCCGGGTTACCCCTTCCCGGCAGTTAAAAGCCCGTTCTAAATTATAAATGCGTTCCCCCAGCCTCTCCAATTCATTGAGAGTAACATTCCAGCCGGTGACGGCATTTATCATCTTTACGTAATTTTCGTTGATCAGGCCCCCATATCCCCTTTCACTGGCAAACCGGCACTGAGTAAGAGAGTCGTCAAAAGCTGTAAAATTCTGCGTGCGCACGGCAAAAGAAGGCTGTCCCTTAGCTTTGGTGCGGTCGAACTCCCCGACATATTGCAGGGTAGGGCGGGCGTCATGGTGACTTCCCCCGCGGGTGGCTGTGGCGTATCCTATGGACATGCCTTTCAGGGCCCGGGCAGAATGCCCGGCTACTTCCACTTTTTTGAAGCAAGGCAGCAATCCGGCCGCCTCTTCACCCAAGCGCTGGGCCAGGCGGTACGAGCCTTCGGCCAAAAGGTCTCCAAATCCCTGGCGTTTTCCCGTTTCTTCGACCAGTTGCAGGAGTAAATCCGGATCGCCGAAACGCAAGGTCCGCCCTCCAGTATCCTGTGGGGTGAGAAGTCCTTTAGCAAAGCATTCCAGAGCAAAGGAAATGGTTAGGCCCATGCTGATGGTGTCCAGTCCCCATTGATCGCAGAGGGCGTTAAGTCTCAGGAGGGAGGCCGGGTCCCAGTTGTCGGCCATCGAGCCGAGAGCAAACAGGGTTTCGTATTCGGGCATTTTCCAGCGCAGGCCTTCTTTGAGAGCGGGCGATGGGGGAAGGCGAAGGGTTTTTCCGCAAGCAATTGGGCACCCGAAGCAGGTGTCATTACGTTCGAAGAAAAGCTCCTTTAAGCGCTCCCCGCCTATCTCGGGGGCCCGGGGGCTGTGTTCTTCCTGCAGGTTGCGCACTCCCAACCCGCCGATGGTGTTGATCATGTTGACCAGAACGGGAGTTCCCAGGTTCTTCAGGCCGGCGGTCCCTTTTTCCATTGCTTCCTTTCTTGAATCGATTAGCTCGCGCAGGGAATTTAAATCGGCAACCTCGGTCTTCCGGGAACCCTTTACCACTATGGCCTTGAGGTTTTTGGAACCGAGGACACCGCCGACTCCTCCCCTGCCGGAGACTCCTTCCCGGCCGCGCCAGTAGTGGGTCAGGCAGGCAAAACGGACCAATTTTTCACCGGCTGGCCCGATGGCCACGGCGTCGGCATCTTCGCCCTCAGTAGCCTGCAGGGCATCCACGGTTTCCCGGGTCAATTTTCCCCAGAAAGGTGCGGCTGATTTGAACTGAACGCCGCTTTCGTCAATAAATAAATAGGTGGGAGAGCTGGCTTTTCCCGAGATCACGATGGCTTCGAAGCCAGTGCGTTTCTGGGTGATGGCAAAGCGCCCGCCAAACGTGGAGTCGAAGAAGAGATTATTCAATGGAGATTTCGTGGCTACGTAAGCCCGGCTGGTGCTGGGTATGGGGGTGTCCGTAATCGGCCCAACGGCAAATACCACCATGTTCTCGGGAGAGAAAGGTTCAACCCCTGGATTCAATTCCTCATAGAGGATTTTGGCGGCAAATCCGTTTCCCCCCAAAAATTTCCGGGCCAAAGCTTCGTCAAAATTCTTAATGCGGAAGTTTTGCTTCCCCAGATCGATGTGCAATGTTCTTCCGGCGTATCCGTTCATTTTCCCTCCTCAAGAGCGCAAAGCGTATAGTTGGGAGTGTTAAGTTCGGAGTTTCCCGGTTTAAAATCTTTTGAACTCTAAAACCCAAACGCATAGCTTAGAATTCCGCATTCCGCATTCGGCAATCTCAATTAATGGTTTGCCCTGGATTCATAATTAAAATCTTTACCTCTGGTTGATCTTTTAATAGCCGGGTGAATTCTTCCGTTGTTCCAGTTAGCAGGGGAAAGGTGCCGAAATGCATGGGCACCACGTACTGGGGGCGAAGCAGCTTGCAGGCATAAGCCGCTTCATTTGGGTCCATGGTAAAATGACCGCCGATGGGCAGCAAGGCCAGGTTGGGTTTATACAGGTCGCTAAGGATTTTCATGTCGTAAAAGACGGCAGTGTCTCCAGCATGATAGACGGTAAATCCATTTTCGAAACGGATGATAAAGCCAACAGGTTCTCCGGCGTAAATAACCTGGTCTCCTTCTGTGACTGAAGAGCTATGCAGAGCGTTGACCATGATAATCCGTATTCCTTTGGCCGTGTAGGATCCCCCTTTATTCATCCGCACCGCATTTTTCACGCCTTTTTTGGTCAGGTAACCGGCGAGTTCAGCCATGGCCACCACCGTGGCGTTGGTCTTCTGGGCAATGGATAGAGTGTCTCCCAGATGATCAGCGTGACCATGGGTGACCAGAATCAAATCAGCCTTTTCCACTTCTTTCATTTCAGCCGGAGTCTTGGGATTATTTTTTAAGAAGGGGTCAATCAGGATGTTTACGCCTTGCGGGGAGACCAAGTTGAAGGCGGCATGGCCTAAGTAGGTGACCTTAACTCCTTTACCAATTTCTGCCGCCTGGGAAAATGCCGGAATGAAAGCGGCAGAGAAAAAGAAAATGGCGGTGAGGAATAAACAGGTTCTTTTGGTCATTTTAATATCTCCTTTTAATTTTTAATGGAGCCGGGAGAAACATCCCGGTCAAAAAATTTTTAGATTTCAAATTTGATGACGCCGTAAATATTCAGAAAAGCCGTCACTCCTGCGAAAGCAGGAGTCCAGAAATGATTGAATTAACTGGATTCCGGCTTTCACCGGAATGACGAAAATGGGATTAAAAGTCGGCAGAAGAGTCATTGCGAGTCCGCCTAAGGCGGACAATCAATCTCGTTTTTATAAGTCCTTGAAAATACGGGATTGCTTCGTCGTCCCACATTGGCGGAACTCCTCGCAATGACGGAAACGGGACTTTTAACGACTCCATCAAATTATTTGTACTGTACTTATGGCTTGAACAATGATCGCCCTGTATCAAAAGCTTTAAGGTTCAGCTCCTCTGTTCCCTGGGGAACGCTTTCCTTAAGACAGGCCTTGACCAGGTCAACATCGAGAATTTTCGTTCCCTCGACCATCGCCCCGAGCATGACCACGTTGGCCACCATCTGCCTGCCCAATCCCTTCGCGGACGAGGTGGAAGAAACGGGAATTTGGCGCCACCCGGGGTTTTCCTTGATTTTCACCAAGTCTGAATCATAGAAGACCAACCCCCCAACCTTGACTTCTCCGATTAACTTATCATAAGCCTCCTGGGACATCACTACAAAGACGTCAGGGTTGACTACGCCCACGTAAGTGATCTCCTTGTCGTCGATGACCACGTTACACTGGCTGGCTCCGCCTCGGGCTTCCGTGCCGTAGGATTGAGTTTGGGCGGCCTGCTTTCCAGCATATAGGGCGGCAGTCTTGCCTAAAAGAATGCCAGCTAAAAGCAATCCCTGACCTCCAAATCCAGCAAAACGAATTTCGTGGCGCTCCATGCTTAACTCCTTTTGACAGCCTGGTAAAAAACTCCCTATTCCCGCGAAGTGCCGGAAGGCAGTTTTATCCGGCCTTAAGATTTAATATTTTTGGTGTGTTTTCAAAAACTCCTGGTAACGTTCCACGATGCCCGTTCGTTCCGGGCGGTGGACGAATTCGCCGATCAGATACTTTCCCGTCAACTCTTCTTTAGATAGCTTTTCTGCTTCCTTTTGGGTGACTGAATGTTCCTTGATCCATGTCAGCACATCTTGAGGATTGCTGGACTTAAGGACGTAGCGGCCAAAATTGGTGGGACACTGTAAAAGAACTTCGATGAAAGCCAGACCCTTGGTCTGAATCCCTTTTTTCAGGGAGTTGGTTAAGGCCTTAAAATCCGTGGACCTCCAGCGAGCCACATAACTGGCTCCGGCAGCCACGGCCATCTGGCACATATCGAAGGGGTCTTCGATGTTTCCGTAAGGGGTGGTTGTAGTCACGGCTCCGACTGGAGAGGTGGGAGCGACCTGCCCGCCGGTCATGCCGTAGATCCCGTTGTTGAACAGAATGGCCGTGACGTCCAGGTTTCTCCGGCAGGCATGAATGAAGTGGTTGCCGCCAATGGCCCCGCAATCCCCGTCGCCGGTGAAGCAGATAAAATTCATGTCCGGACGGGCCATCTTCAGTCCGGTGGCCACAGCAAACATCCGCCCATGGTGCGCATCCACGTTATCGCCCACCCAGGTGGAATAAGTGATGCGGCTGCTGCACCCCACACCCTGCACCCAGACCGTATCTTTGGGGGTCAAACCCAATTCGTCAATGGCTAAAAGCACGGAATGGACTACCTGGCCAATCCCGCATCCCGAGCAGGCCATGTGGGGCATGCGCTCCTTACGGAGGTATTTTTCCACTAAAGGATGGAGAACATTCAGAGTTTCGCCAACAGTGCTCATTTATAAAACCTCCTTATCTCATTGAAGATCTGCGCAGGAAGATGGGGTTCTACGCCTCCCGAACCAAAGTGAAAGACTTCCGCCTTTCCTTTGGAAGCCCGGGCTACTTCCCGGGAGAGCTGGCCATCGATATTCAGCTCGCAGACCAAAATGTTTTTTACCTTCTCCGCCACTTTGAGGACATCTGCATCCGGAAAGGGCCAGACAATGATAGGCCGGAAAAATCCGACTTTCATCCCCTGTTCTCGAGCCATATCTACAGCAGCAACGGCCGGACGGGCGTTCCCCCCGTAAGCGATCACAGCGAACTCTGCGTCTTCCATTTTCTGGCTTTCCACTCTAACTAATTTATCCAGGTTTTCAGTAACTTTCAGAACCAAGCGCCTAGCCATCTTTTCCTGAATATCCTGGGCCGTGCTGGCGTATCCTTTGGAGTTATGGGTATAGGGCGAAACGCATATCCCGTAACCTTCTCCGATATTTGGGAAGGGGTAGTTGATGACTCCCGGCGTATTTAGGGGATACATGACGAATTTTTCCGGGGCGACAGTTGGCTTGAATCTCTTCACAACTTTTAGTTCGTCTTCCTCAGGTATGACCAGAAGTTCCCGCGTATGTCCTACGGTCTCGTCGGTGAGCAAAAAGACCGGACAGCGAAAGATTTCCGAGAGATTGAAACAATCGATGGTCAAGTCGAAGGCTTCCTGAGTGGATTTCGGGGAGAGGGCGATGATGCTGTGATTCCCTCCGGCTGAGCCATAACGAATCGTATAGAAGTCTCCCTGACCTACGCGGGTAGCCACGCCATTGCTCGGGCCAGCGCGCTGAACATCGGCCACCACATAAGGGATCTCATTTTTGATTCCCCAGCCCAGACCTTCCAACTTCAAGCTGATCCCTGGACCGGAGGATATGGTCATGGCCTTCATGCCCCCCACCGAAGCAGCACCCACGGCATGAATCGAGGCCAGTTCGTCTTCCATCTGCAGGCAAACTCCACCGACTTCTGGTAAACGCCGGGCCATGGTCTCAGATGTCTCCGAGGAAGGTGTAATGGGATATCCGGCAAAGAAACGACAACCAGCGGCAATGGCGCCTTCGGCAATGGCTTCATCGCCCTGGACGAAATATTTTCCTGGTATAACTCCTGATGGCATCAGCCGACCTCCTTTTCTTTGTCTTTCTTTTTTGTTTTTTCCAGGACGATGGCAAAATCCGGACAATAAAGGTCGCAAAGACTGCATCCCGTGCAATCATCGATGCGCACGGGAGCGGGTAAACGATAGCCTTTCTTGTTCATTTCGTCAGAAAGGTCAAAGACTTTCTTGGGGCAGCTAACAATGCAAAATCCGCACCCCTTGCAAAAGTCTTTTACGATGGTAATAGCCATTCTTTTTAATCCTCCTTTCTCCCAAACCCATCAGGCAAAAAAATTAATAAAAAATACAATTGCCCCATTCTATATCCTCCATTTTCCTTGTCAAGGGGAAACAGGTTTTTGCCCACCCCCAGTTTTACTGAAACTGAATATGTGGGGTGGGTGTGGGATAATCAGGATCGGCGGGCTATTAATACCCCTGAAGGGATCAAGGTATTTCTCCGCAACCAGAGGCTTGCGAGGAGTTGGATAATTAGGAGAAATTCAAAACCATCAGGAGTGCCTTAGTAAATCCATCTGATGGGCCCGATCCCATAAGAATCATCGCCTTATCACGATTCGCCCACACCAACCCCTCCTGGACTGGAAAAAGTTTTCAATGGTTTCCTCTTGCTATTAAAAAATGGGGAGGAAGGCAAACGGTTTTTTTAAGTAAAGTCTATACATCCCCTTGAGGGTCGTGATCCCGGTTAAATTAAGTTCGGCCCCTAAGGTGAAAAAATATTTTGAAAAACTCCCTTTGGGATCTTTCCCATGGCATTGCGCGGCAGTTGATCCAGGACCAAAACCTCTTTGGGACATTTATAACCGGCCAGGTGTTTTTTACAAAAAGCGATGATCGTCGTAGGCGGAGGGGGAATTTGCTCTTTTTTAAATACTACCACCGCCGTCACCCTTTCACCTAAGTCCTCATCCGAAAGCCCGATAACGGCAACTTCTTGGATCGCCTCATGCTTTTCCAGGACATTTTCCACTTCTTTGGGGTAGACTTTGTATCCCCCCGTGATGATTACCTCTCGGGCCCTCCCGACGAGATAAAGGCGCCAAGAGTCTTGGGGATCCTGATATCCCAAATCCCCTGATTTGAACCAGCCATCTCTGAAGGACTCCTTTGTTTTTTCCGGCATCTTCCAATACCCCTTAAAGACATTATCCCCTTGAATCCAGATATCCCCTACTTCCCCTCCTTTCAATTTTTGCCCTTCTTGGGAGACAATCCGCACCTGAACGCCCGGAAGCGGATATCCCACGCTCTTAGGGTATCTTTTGAGGGGATCAAGGGGATTAGTGGTAATAATTCCAGTTTCGGTCATACCATATCTATCAAGAATCCGGAAACCCGTATTTTCCTCAAATTGATGGAAAAGATTTTCAGACAGGGGAGCTGAGCCGCTAATGAAAATCCTCATGGTGCGGAGCTCGTGTCTTGCGGTTTCCCATTCCTTCAAAAGCCTTAGGAAATTCCTTTTTTCAACTTTAGTCCGCCTCAGGCGGATCACTTTAGACGTTTGACATATTCTTTACTTTTTCTTAATCACGGTTTTAAAACTCTGTGATCTTTGTGCCCTCTGTGGCTAATTTTAATTTAAGGGGGGGCCATGAATATCCACCAACTCAGGGTCTTTTACGAGGTAGCCAAGGAGGGGAGTTTTAGCATCGCAGCGAAAAAACTCCACCTGACCCAGCCCGCTGTAACCTGGCAGATTAAGGGCCTGGAAGATTCCTATGATTTAAAATTCTTGGATCGGATCGGGAAGAAGGTTCTACTAACCGAGGAGGGAAAAGTTCTTTTTGATTATGCCGATCGGATTCTCAACCTGACCCGAGAGGCTGAAGAAGCTCTTGTCGACTTAAAAGGATTATCCCTGGGGAATCTGCGGATCGCTTCCACATTCACTTTTGGGGATTTTTACCTCCCTGCCTTGTTAGAGACGTTCCACCGGAGGTATCCGAAGATTACGATTCAGATCAGTACCGGCAATAGTAGCCAGATTATAGAAAATACGCTGCTCCACAAAAACGACCTGGCTATTATTGCCCATGATCCCAGTGAAGAAAAATTAGAGGTCCGGGAAATCATTACCGACCTGCTCATGGCCATAGTTTCTACTTCCCACCCTTTGGCCAAAAGAAAATCCATTTCTCTGAAGGAACTCAATGGTCAGCGATTATTGTTAAGAGAGAAAGGGTCTTTGCATCGCAGTCTGATCGATGAAATTTTAGCCCGAAGAGGAATATCTCCGCAAATCATCATGGAATCTGCCAGCACTTCCGCCATCAAGAAAATGGTGGAAAACGGAGTTGCCATCGCTATTCTTTCCCAGCAAGTAGTTAAGAAAGAGATGAAGGCAGGTTCTCTAATAAAAATACCTTTCAGCGATGCCCAGATTACCTATCGTTTCTATCTGATCCACCACAAGGACAAATATCTCTCCCGAGTTCTGAAGGCCTTCATCGAACTGGCCATCGAATTTTTCCGGAAACCTTGGCCGGATTGATAAGGCTCAAGGCACTCTTTTTAAGACAAGGGATCAAGTCTGCTCTTGACTCTTATTCAGTCAATTTTGTAGAATTTTTATTATGGCACGACCACTGAAACTTGAGTGAACCAAGAAATGTTGCCAGGTACTTAATCCGATTGTTAAGGGGGGAAAGTTTGCGGCGAATTGGGGAGTATTTTCAGGTGAGGAAATATAGTTTGGTGAGCAGTGTGGTTGAGAGGTTAAAGGTGGAAATTGTTCAGAATCGGAGGCTGCGGGAGAGAAGGGAAAGGCTTATCTCACGGATAAATAGGAGCCAAGAGCAGACCCCCTCACACAAAACTCTTAAAAAAAGAGGAAATCGTCATTCCGGGCAAGCGAAGCCCTGCACCGCATGGTGTACAGGGCGGAGCGCGACCCGGAATCCAGGATTTTCAAGCAATTGTGGATTCCGGCTTTCGCCGGAATGACGGAGTAGGTGACTTTTGCAAGAAGGCCTTATGAAAGAAATTTACAATTTATGGCAATTTTGTCATTTTGGAATATAGAATTCTATCTTCTCCATTTTTTGTCAGGGTAAAACGAATAGCCGGTAATTATGAAAGCTTGACTTATAAGGTTAAGCGTGGTACACGTAAATTACGTGCATTCCCAATTATGGTTAAAAAAAGAGGAGGTAGAGTTGATGAAACAGAACATTACCCTTTCTTTGGATAAAGCAATCATAAAAAAAGCCAAAGTTCTGGCAGCTAAAAAAGATATTTCCGTCACTAAACTATTGAGTGAGCAATTGGCCAGGATTGTATCGGAAGATAATCAGTATGAATCTTCGAAGAGAAGGGCGTTGGCGTACTTGAAAAAAGGATTCCATCTGGGAGGCCGTATCCTGGCTACGAGGGAAGAACTTCATGAACGGAAATAAAAATTTCATAGATACCAATATTCTCGTTTATGGACATGATGTGGATGCCGGCCCAAAACATCAAATTGCCCAAAGTATTTTAATGGACCTCTGGAAACAACGTAATGGGGTTATCAGTGTGCAGGTGTTGCAGGAATTCTATGCCACCATGACTCGGAAAATATTACGCCCCTTGCCCCCCAAAGAAATTCGGAATATCATCCGCAATTATTTTTGTTGGCCCGTCGAAATAAGCGATCCGTTGTCGATCTTGAATGCTTCACGCCTTGAAGAAACTTACAGGATTTCTTTTTGGGATGCTCTCATCATAACGGCCGCATCGAAAGCCGGTGTGGAAAAAATTTTAACGGAAGGCCTCCAATCAGGGCAGATAATTGAAGGCATCCGCATCGAAAACCCTTTTCTTTCTTAAACCCCAATTTTGCTGACCTCGAAAAAGTCCGAAAGCCTCTTTCCCCGTCATTCCGGCCCCGATTTTCATCGGGATAAACTCCAGCCGGAATCCAGTTATTTCAAGGAGTTATCAAACCTCTGGACTCCGGTTTTCACCTGTCTGCCAGGCACAGGCAGGCCGGAGTGACGACTTTTTACGATTTCATCAATTTTGATGAACTCATTAAAAGTTCCGTTTTCGTCATTGCGAGGAGTTCCGCCAATGCGGTACGACGAAGCAATCCCGTATTTTCAAGTACTTATATAAACGAGATTGCTTCACTTTTGCTCGCAATGACGCTTCTGCCGATTTTTTTGCGAAATCATCAACTTTTCAAGTGAGGAAGATCTTCCTGCATGTGCGGGAAGGGCAGGGCATTGATGAATTCATTCGTAAAATCTGGGTGGGTGGTAAGTTCTATATACTCAACCTCCCGGGCCATACGTTCAGCTTCCGCTCTTTTTCCCCTGTTAAGCAAAGCAAGGCGAGCGCCGTCTCCGGCGGCGTTTCCCACGGCGATTATATTTTGCAAATCGCAGACCGGGAACATTCCTAAAATCGTGGCCCTTTCAGGATCGATGTAACTGCCGAAGCCTCCGGCCAGGATGACCTTCTCCAGTCGTTCAACGCCTAAGACCTTCATCAAAATTTTGGCTCCGGCATAAAGGGCCCCTTTGGCTAACTGTACTGCGCGAATGTCGTTAGCCGAAATTGTGATGTCCTGGCTAATAGAGGTTTCCTCAGCTCTGGCGATGACAAACTCATTATGGTTTTCTGTTTTCCGCAATCGGGAATTGGATATGCTGTTTTTAATCCGTCCGTTCTGCTCTAATACTCCAGTCCTGAACATTTCAGCTACGGCATCGATGATTCCCGAACCGCAGATTCCCCGGGCCTGAATCTCAACAGGAGAATATTCATCGCTCCATTTTTCCAGGCCGATGACCTTAAACTTGACATCCAAGGTCTTAGGGTCGATGCGGACGTGTTCAATCGCTCCTGGGGCGGCCCGCATTCCAAATTTGATGTGGGCGCCTTCGAAGGCCGGGCCGGTAGCGCAGGAGGCCGAAACAAGCCTTTGTTTATTCTCCAGAATAAGCTCTCCATTTGTGCCCACATCGATAATCAGGGTGATCTCTTCTTTTTTGAAAGGCTCCTCGGAAAGGATAACGCCTACGTTGTCTGCGCCCACGAATCCGGCTTCGATGGGTAGAACGTGGACGTTCGCTCCCGGATGAATCTTCAGGCCCAAATCCCTGGCTTTGATGTCCAGGGAGTTATGGATTGCCGGAGGGAAAGGGGATAAACCCAAGTGCCGGGGGTCGATTCCTAAAAAAATATGATGCATGGCCGTGTTTCCCACTACGACCATCTCCAGGATATCTTTCGCTAAAATTCCCGCGGTCCCGGCTGCGGATTGGACCAGGCCATTCAATCCCTCAATGATTGCTTCCTGAAGGCGTTTTAACCCATCTTCTCGATCGGTCATGGCATAAGTAATCCGGGTCATTACATCTTCGCCAAAAATTACCTGTGGGTTCATCATCGAGTGAGTAGCTACGACCTGTCCATTATGTAAATTGCAGAGATAAACTGCGACCGTGGTTGTACCTATGTCAACGGCCAAACCGTAAAAATCCTTTACTTTTTCCGGTTGGACATCCAGAATTTCCCGATCCATCCAAACGAATGTCGAAACTTTCCCCTCACCGGACCTCAACCGCTGAGGTAGGCTTTGGAGGGCCGGGAAGTCAATAGACAGGTCTTTAAGCCCACAATTATTTTTCAGAGCCCGACTCAGCCGTTCAAAATCTCCCAGGGGTTCTTTCAAACTCGGTGGCGGCACTTCAACATAATGACACTTTACCCCGGGATTCAGTTCGACCGAATTATTTCGGACTTCCTTGCGGATGACTTGCTGGGTTGTCCGACTCTCACCGGGTATGTAAATAAGAGCATCACCCTGCAATTCCGCCACGCAAGCCAGTCGGTATCCTTCTCCCTGCTCTTTCTGCCCGATGAAATTGCTTTCTTCGGGTTGAAAGGTGGAAAGATTAGAAATCTGCGGCTCAAAAGAGCTTCCTTCGAAGAGACCCTCTTTCGCACGCACCCTACATTTCCCGCAGGTGTGGTTCCCCCCGCAGATGGACTCGATAGCCACCCCTAATTCTTGCGCGGCTTCAAGGATGGTCTTCCCCCGCTCTGCCTGACCCCGTCGTCCGGACGGCTGAAAAATGACGGTTACTTTTTTCTTATTCAAGAATCAATGCTCCAAAGACCCCTCGACCCCTTGAACCCTTTTTTACGGGACCCACACGGTTACAATAGCATTAGCCACGATCAGCTCGTCAGTCTTGTCGCCAAGCTCGGGAACGAATAAGGTTTTTCCCAATAGACCGCCCTGGCGGACCTCAATTTTTTTCTGGCCAAGAGGCAGGGATTTTAATACTCGCTCCTTGTCCACGGATTCCGGGTTCGGGCAGCCGATCAGCACTTCTACAAAAATGTCATCGGGATTTTTTAGGCCGGCCACTTCCCTCAAACCGCAGAGGCAACTGCGGTGGATGGCATCCTGCACCGCTTTTTCGGCGGCGCGGGTGTTGTCCTGACCGTGCTGATCAACCCCCATCCCCACCTCGATAACGAACCTTCTAAGCGCCATTGGATTCCCCTTTACCTTAAATATTTTCTTCTACCTCATACCAGAAGATTCTTTCGAAAGCAAGGGGCCTTTCTGCCTGGCCCTCCTTCACTTTTGAATAAATTGATGAATTCCCAGTAATAGACGAAGCCCGGACGGGAGGGGGATGAAAGAGGGAGCACCGGCGGGAAAAAGATTGAAACATAGCCCGTACTTTTCTTCCGCAAAGAAAAGGCGGGATCGAAGAAAGGCAGGGCATCCTCGGCAGAAGCCCCGCCCTTACCCATGAAAGGAATACTGCCTTGTGCTCCCGAGAGATTCCCCCTCCTGTCCGGGCCGGGATCGCTTCTCACCGGGTCATGAACATCATTCTGAAATCATGGACGAAAATGAAAAGTGAATGGGGACGAGACCCTTCTGAGCTACTTGACGGGTAACCTTTCAATCACGAGTGGTTTGATGACAGAAATATCGGAGGAACTAACCCTGGCAAAGATTCTGTTTTGGCCGGGGGGCCAGGCCGGTACGCGCCGGAAGCATCGGCTGGGACATCCCTGTTCATGGTGTACTCACTGAACCTCCGCCGGAGGAGGCGAAAGGCGTCAGCCCCGCCCCATCCACGGAGAAATCAGCGCCTCATGGTTCCAAGCGGACTGGACTGGCCCCCCGGCCATGGGCGCCCTTGGCCTTTACGCCGAACCTTTCCTCCTCCAACCTTGGCCACCCACCCGTGACTGAAGGGTTACACTTGACGGCTCTATTTCCCTTGCCAATTGATTCAGGAATTTGCTAATCTCACTCCATGATTCAAGGAACTGAAAAACCAATCGAAGAATACAGGATTGTTGAGGAGCCGTACTACCTGCCCATTGGCGATGAAGTGCAGATCTTCACTGCGGCCTATAAAGCCAGATTGCCGGTTTTGTTAAAAGGGCCTACGGGATGCGGAAAGACTCGATTCGTCGAATACATGACTTACTTCCTGGGAAAGGAGATGGGAACTTCCCTTCCTTTGATTACGGTGGCCTGCCATGAAGACCTGACCGGGTCAGACCTGGTGGGGAGGTATCTGCTTAAAGGGGAAGAGACGATATGGGTTGACGGGCCTTTAGCCCGGGCCGTAAAGAACGGAGCCATATGCTATCTGGATGAAATCGTCGAAACCCGTAAGGACACCACAGTCCTTGTACATCCCCTGGCTGATCACCGGCGGATACTTCCCATAGAAAAAAAAGGACAGATAATCGAGGCCCATGAAAAATTTCTTCTGGTTATATCCTACAACCCAGGCTACCAGAGTGTTCTGAAAAATTTGAAACACAGCACCCGCCAGCGTTTTGTGGCCATTGAATTCCGCTACCCGCCCAGGGAAATGGAAGCCCGGATCATTGCCCATGAGAGCGGGGTGAACTTTGATACGGCGAGCGACCTGGCCAAGTTGGCGGAAAAAGTGCGCAATCTTCAGGATCAGGGGCTAGAAGAAGGAGTTTCCACCCGGCTGCTGATTTACGCCGGATTGCTTATTACTCAGGAGGTTGATCCGCGGCGAGCTTGTGAAGTGGCTGTGGCGCAGGCAGTTACTGATGATGCTGACATGGTGAAAGGAATCCGGGAGGTTATCAATTCAATCTTTCCTTAATTTTTCACCACAGAGAACGCAGAGAACGCGGAGAAGTAGAAAATTACAATCACAATCCGAAGAATAATATTGATGGCTTCGTAAAAAGTCATCACTCCGATGAAAACCGGAGTCCAGAGAACTTATAACTATTCGAAAAGACTGGATTCCGGCTGGAGTTTATCCCGATGAAAATCGGGGCCGGAATGACAGAAAAACGTATTTTCCGACTTTTTACGAGATCATCAATATTTATATGCTTTGTTTTGTTAATCTTAAGTTTTATTTCTTCTCTGAGTTCTCTGCGAACTCTGCGGTGAATAATTCGTGGATTTTATTAAAATGAATGAGGAAGAAATCCAGGCCTGGAATCAATTCGCCCAAGATCTGCGGAAGCGTGTTCGCTGGGATATCGAAAAAATCGACAAAGCTTTGCTCAGCGCACTCCCAATCCTTCCAGCGCTAACAACTGATGAGAGAGCCGAGCTTCTGAAAATAGGCTTGAAAGTGGCGGAAAGATCCAGCAAATTCGCCTTGATCTTTCTACGCCTCGCTCCCGGAGCTCTTGCCTCCATCGATCCTTCCTTTCGCCATACCACCCTTCGCTGGGCCGAAATTTTGGCCTCCGAATCAAGAGAAACCCTCCTTGATTTTTTGGAAAAAATTCCCGAAACCATAAAACTCCTCCCGCAAAATGGAGGTTCCGTATATCTTGATCTGGGCCTAAGAATGGCTACCATAGATTGGCCTGTTTCTTTCAAGTATTTTTTGAATTTATCCAAAATAACAAATGATATTTATGCAAAAAACATTATTCGATGGTTTGAAGAAGGGCTACCCTTAATTCAAAAAAATCTGCCTGCGGCCCAGGCTTACTACGGACTGGAATCAAAGCGGTCGCAGGATTTGGGGCAAGTGGAGAATCCGGCTGTTTCCCTTGAAGAAGTTGTCCGTCCCCTCAAATATTTTGCCCAGGCCCTTACCGGGAAAAGCTTGAGTCTCAAGTCATTGCAGGATTTAAAGAGGGGGGTGCAGTCCTCTTTCTATTTCTTGCCGTGCACCGATGGGGAAACAATCTACCTGCCGTCGGTTTCCAGGGAATTTTCTTCTGCGGAACTGAATTTTTCAGCCTACAGGCTGGCCACAGCTCATCAAGCCGGTTATCTGGAGTTTGGGACATTTACCTTTAAACTATCCTCAGTTTATGATCTCTTTCCCCCGGCACTTTTCCGCGCCTGTTTGCAGGCAGTTAAGGATAAGGGGAATTCCATTTCTCCTCTGGAAGCTTTCCTCCGCCTTTTCCCCAAAAGCAACTTAGCGCGGGATATTTTCCATATCCTCGAAGGATCCCGAATCGACTATGGCCTTCGCCGGGAGTACCGCGGTTTGAAAAAAGAAATGGACCTTTTCCTTAAGGAGACTCTGAAAAAAAGACCTTGGCCAAGCTCGCTTCCTCTGCAGGAAGCAGTGCTGGAATCTATTTTGAGGATCACCGTTTTAGGAAAAACTGATGGCCATTTCCCCGGAGTAGTCGCTTTGCGCCTGCCGGAGCTGCTTTCGCTGCTGGCGCCGCTTTGGGAAAAAGGGGCCACCGTTGCAGACTCCGCCCGGGCCACGGTGATCCTTTATCGCTGGCTGAGCGCCTTGCCTAATTTTCGGCCCATGAGCCTTTTCCCGGAAAACGATCTGCAAAATTGCCCCTCACTGAATCGCTCACTTTTGGCAACTGAGGGAATGGATTTTGCGCCCCGGCTTGCCCAAGGGGAGGAGCCGTATAGCAACCTGGCTCCTTTGCCTCATCGGGGACACTTTCGACCTGAGCTGGTCCAGAAGAAATTGCGCCTGCGGGATATCCAAGCCCTTTTGAATCAAATGGAAATTGGCGCTCCCCTTTCAGCGGAAGAGTTAAAAGAGCTTTTAAAGAAGGGAATGGAAGTGGAAACCCAAACCTTTAAAGGGGAAGGGGAGAGCGGCTTTCAGGGTCTATTCCTCACCGACCTGGATGGTTTGAAAAATGTCTTTAGGTCTAAAGCGACCCGGGAGAAGGCCCAGAAATTACTGAAAACCGAAATGGTTGCGCTTATTGAAGAACTCGGAGGAGATAGCGATGGCGCCTATTATTACGATGAATGGGACTGCCAGATCAACGATTACCGGGTGAAATGGTGCTGGTTAAAAGAGAAAGAAATTGAGACAGGTTCATCCGGGTTTGTCTCCGAGATTCTTCAGGCCTACGCGGATTTGGTGGCTGAAGTGCGCCGGCAATTCCAGATGCTCAAACCGGAACGTTTTAAAAAAATTCCCTACCTGGAGAGAGGGGAAGAGATTGACCTCAACGCGGCCATCGAAGCTTCCGTCGATCGCCGGGCCGGCCGTTCGCCTTCTGAAAAAATCTATATCGAGAAGAATCGAAAAGATCGTGATTTTTCCACTCTTTTCCTTTTGGATATGAGCGCCTCCACGGATGAACGGGTGAACGGAAAAGATAAATCACCAGGATCTACCCCTGGCGCACCCGCAGAAAAAAAGATTATCGACATCGAAAGAGAAGCTTTGGTAGTCATGGCCGAAGCTTTAAAAGAGATTGGTGATGAATACGCCATTTTTGGTTTCTCGGGATACGGCAGGAACCAAGTAGATTTTTTTACTATCAAAAATTTTTCTGAAGAATATGGAGAGAAGGTTAAGGGAAGGATTGGGGAGATAAAACCCCAGCGTTCCACCCGCATGGGGCCGGCCATACGACATGCCGTGGAGAAAATGAACGGCCGGGAATCAAAAATTAAAAACATCATCCTGATCAGCGATGGCTACCCCCAGGATTACGATTACGGGGAAGATCGGGCCGACAAGGAATACGCCCTTCATGATACGATGATGGCCCTGGAGGAAGCTGACCGGAAGAATATTCATACTTTTTGCATCACGGTGGATCGGGCAGGAAATGACTATCTGCGGAAGATCTGCCAGCCATCCAGATACCTGGTCATTGAGGAAACTGCTGCGCTTCCCCGGGAACTTCCTAAAATCTATCGCCGCTTGACCACCTGACTCATAAAAATTCACCGCAAAACACCTACCGATAATTTTCTTGATATGGCAAGGAATTTGATGGTATAAACCTATCCAAAGATATTTGAAATTTCCATCTGATCCCCTCCCCCTTTGATGGGGGAGGGTGAGGGTGGGGGTGAATAGAAAAATGATCCCCCTCCCCTTCATCCCCTCCCGCCAGGGGAGGGGAGATTTTAGGGATATTATTAAAGTCTGAGAAGAAAATTCTCAGATTGAAAGATGTAAGAATCTAACAATTCCAGTCCAAATTCTCATAAAAGGAATAAAGGTCATATCAGCCTTGGCTTTCTCCTTAATTATTTGAGGAGGTAATATGTGCCGAAACATGGAAGCCCCATTTCTCGAAAAGAGGGACGGGGTTCTTTTATTTCTCTTAGCACCGCAGCGCCTATCTGCCGGTTTCCCGGCAGATGCCCCAAATGCCCATCGGGACACTTCAGGAACCCGGTCGCCCCGTTTTGCAAAATTGTGTAAAATTTAATTGAGAAGAGGAGGTATACAGACATGGGAGAAAAGGATTTGAAGAAAAATTAGTAGGTTCCTATGATATTTATGAGCGAGCAGCAGAGGAAGGGGTGCGTTCATATGGGCTGGATGCAAACTTTCTTGTTTATCATTTAGTCCAAAAAGAACCGCTAAACTTTATTATGGAGGCGGCCTTATGATAAAGACATACAGGGATCAGATTTAATATTTAGGCAACGACCTTATTTTTGTCCTGATTTAAATAAAGAGGAGGTTGGAAGATGAGGGCCTATAAGTTTTCAGTGGTAATTGAAAGGGACAGGGATGGGTATTTTGCCTTCTGTCCCGAACTTCAGGGTTGCTACACACAGGGTGACACTTATGAGGAGGTTTTGGAGAATATCAAAGACGCTATCCACCTGCACATAGAAGACAGGATTGAAAGTGGTGAAGAAATTCCTCAAGCAGAATCATTAAGCCTCACTATGATGGAAGTAGCAGTATGAGTGAAAAACTACCGAGAGTAACTGCTGCTGACCTAATCAGAGTGTTAGAGCGGGCGGGTTTTTCCTTTTCACGACAGAGTGGAAGCCATAAGATATACAAAAATAAAGAAAGCAGAAGGGCAACCGTCCCTTATCATACAGGAAAGATTCTCCACCCGAAAGTTTTGGCAAGCATTCTAAGGGATGCTGACTTGACCGTGGAGAGATTTAAAGAATTTTTAAAATGATTCCCGCCCGCTTGAAGGGGTAAGAAAATTCCTTTATCTTAGAAAAGTATATTTACGACCAAGCATTTCCCATGGACAAGAATAAAATATTTATTTCGGGGATCGAGCCTCCGTTCGCGAAAGGCGGGACGTAGTTCCCTTGATTCCGATATTCTTGGGGCGAAGGTGAATTAAGGAAAGAATTTCTCGGTTTCCAAAGGCACGGTACTGTTGTTAAGTCTGCACTCCGCTTCCATATCGAGACTTTTGGGAATGGAACCCTTGATTGCCAGTAGTTAAGAATGTCGAATAAGGATATAATAATTGGTAAATTGGAACCAATTTATTCCCTCAAATTTTGAATACGACTTTGATCGCGATAAACTTAGGAGCCATGGAGTAACTTTTGAAGAGGCGGTCGAATGTTTTTTCTCGAATTATGAGATTCGTAGAAATAAAGCATACAAAGACCGTTACCAGCTTATTGGCAATACAGTTGGAGGGCGGAGAGTTAGAATAATTTTTCAACTTAAACCGGGCAATATTGTTCGGATTATCACAGGATGGAAAATATGAAAGCAAAAAGAAAAATTAGGAGTGAAGAAGAAATCGATCGTATCGTAACCGCTCAGGCAGATGATGAAACTGCGTGGGGGAAACCTGTGAAGGTCCGTAGATCAAAATCGACTTCTGTATCAATCCCGGGGGCATTGGCGGCACAGGCAGCTTTCTTTGCACGTTTGCATCGTGAGGCGAATTTAGACAACTGGCTCAAGAGGATTATACAGGAGAGATTAGATATAGAAGAAGCGGCCTTTTCTGGATCCAGAAAAGATTTGCTTACAAAGAACGGCCGCTGAGCAAGGCCAAAAGATTAGCAGCCAAAGGCCTTGCTCTTCTTTCGGTCTATCGGAATGCTGCTGTTCGCGAGGACATGGCGCTGACCGCTCCACAGCACAGTGCCTATCTGCCGGTTCCCGGGCAGGTGACCAAATGTTCCTTCAAGACATTTCGGCAGCCCGGGCATCCCCTTAGATGAAATTGTGGCTATTTGGAAAATGTGGTAATCCTTAGAAAGCTGGAAAACCAATAGGAAGTAATGGGATGAACAGTCTAACCAATGAGCTTCGCCGGCTCCGTGAGGATGACCCAGATGTGGCGTTTATCCTTGATTTATTCGGGGAAATCGAGCGGGTTTATCAGGGAGCGCTGGAAGCAATGGGAACCGCCAGCAAGCCTGCACCTGAGGTAATGAATTCGGCCGAGGTAACTGTCTCATTTCGGCCTACACCTTCATCGTCGGGTGAATAGAAAAGGTAAATCGGGTTCATGGCGAAGCGAAAGAAAAAACGCCAAAGTGGACGAGATAGAACGGAATCCAAGGCCATTCAAGAGAGGCAGCTAATGGATGATTCTTCCAAGTTAGATCGGCTACCTGTGACCTATCAGGCACTTACCGATTACTTGAGATAACAACGGCACAAAAGCATTCTGAATAAATCCTTCACTTCCTTTTGGACCGAAAACAATAAGGCGCTATGTCGCTGCGCGGCATAGACTTATCGTCTTGTTATACGAAATTATGATCGCTTGTTAAAAACATTGTTGATATGATATAAATAATTTAGAGCTTATCCTTAAATAAGTCGTGGTTTTAAATCCCTCTTTGAAAAAGGGGGACATAGGGGGATTCAATTTGGGATTTCCGAGCAAAATCCCCCCTCGCCCCCCTTTGCAAAGGGGGGAATTCTATTTACGGACAAGTTTTTAATGGAGGTAATGAAAAAATGTTGGGAATAAAGCAGGAAGTCATAAGAATGATCCAATCTCTGCGGGATGACGTTACCATTGACGACATTATGGCGGAGTTATATTTCAAATCCCAGGTTGACGCCGGTTTGAAGGAGCTTGATGAGGGAAAAGGTATTCCTCACGAAGAAGTTGAAAAACGGATGTCAAAATGGCTCTCAAGATAAAATAGTCTCCAAGGGCCGCTTCCAATCTTGAAGAAATCTGTGACTACATCGCCAAAGATTCTCAATACTACGCCATCCTTTTTGCAAAGAAGGTAACCAACATAGTTAAAGCCATTCCTCAATTCCCCAAATCAGGCCGGATTGTTCCAGAATATGGAAATGAGAACTTAAGGGAAAAGATTTACGAAAACTACAGAATCGTGTATCGCCTTAAGGGTAAACTTATAGAAATTGTTGCTATCTGTCATGGCGCAAAACCTTTCCGAACCAGCTCAAGCCAGCCGACCCCAACTTCACCGGGATCGGGTCCAAGTTGATCTCCATTATGTTCATCAGGTTGGCGGCCTGGAAATTCTTCTTGACTTATTTTAAACAAAATTATGGGTCTTCTCCAAATCGTGTGGGTAAAAATGAGCCTAAAAACATCATATGGCCCTTTATTTATGCGGGTTTTATGACTTGTAAGGAGTCTAAAAATAATGCTATGAATTTCTCATGCGAAAACAT
>VGSF01000028.1 GCA_016875165.1 Deltaproteobacteria bacterium | reverse complement strand
AATGCCTCAGCCTCAATAATTTTACTCAGAATGTGACGAATAGAGAAGCCGAAAGTAGAGGTGCGTCCAGATCCGAGCATTTTTCGCCTCGGGACTCATTGAAGCCGTTCTTGGATATAAAATATTGTTAACTTATCTGAGCCGACCAATTCGACACGCTGGCTCTTTCAAAAAATCGGCAGTTTATAAACAGACTCTAATTACATAGCAGATGGTTACCTGAATATTTGGAGTCTTTTAAAACCAGGAGATTTATTTATAGACTTAAATGCAGACAATAGCTGGAATTATTTAATTAATACCAATGGGCAAACATCTCAAGGCAATTATAATCTATTTTCTTTAAATCTATCCTCAGTAAAAGGAGATGCCAATAACAGTAATTATTTATTATCCAACGAAACAAGAAATTGGTCTGGATATGACATAAGAGATAGTCATCCTGTGGGAGTAAAAAATTTAACTGGCCCCATCGGAAGCACATATTTCTCAGGATGGCAAACACCACTTTCTACCGGGACAATAGTTTCATCAACTTTTAATTTTTCAGGACTATCGGGAGGCGGTCTTTATATCGGTTCAGAAGATTTTATTATTAGTTGGACGGTAAACTGCGCCAACGACGTGGTGTATGAAAAAATTTCCAACCACGTCCCCATACCGCCCACGATGCTCCTTCTCGGTTCCGGGTTAATCGGTCTTATTGGAATTAGAAGGAGATTTAAGAAGGGCTGAGGGGTTTAAAATTTGTTTCCATGAAAGGCGGAGCCAGTAATGACTCTGCCTTGAAAAATCTGGATTCCGGGTCGCGCTTCGCTTGCCCGGAATGACGATTGAGCGCCAGATTTTCAAAGAATCTCCCCTGTTATTATTTAGGGGAAAGTTGGAAAAAAAGGCTAAGGTCCGGGAATTCGCCTTTTTCCATGCCGGTAATCGGGATATCTTTCAGAACGATCTCCTTCAAATCCTTTCCGGAAGCCACCAGCCGTTTCAGCAGCAGATTTCCTTCCTGGATCTGAATTTCAACCCGGACTGTATCGAACAGGCTTAGGGGCAAAGGAAGCTTCGTGCCTTGAATTCCTTGAATCTCGCCCCGCTGCAGCAAGGCCCAGGCCTGCCCGTTAACCTTTCCAAAATCATCCTGCACCCATTGCAGGGTTGCCTCTCCGCTTAGCTTCATCGGGAAGGAAAACTCATTTGGCGAAGATGCTTTGACCTCCAGATTGTTGAGTTTGATTTTCATCCGGCCCTGATTCTTTTCGGATTTGATTTCCCCTTGTAAGCGCTGAGAGGTTTGTAAATCTTTCAGACGAAGATCGGTTTTTCCCAATAAAAAACTCACAGGGTTAGGCTGAACGGCCACGTCAGGAACCTCAAAAAAAAGAGCCTTGGAGTGAATGTGTAACTTTTCAAAGTGAAGGTGAAAAGGAAAAGAAGGCCCTGCCCTGCCGATGGACAAACTCAGCGGAAGCGTTTCTTCGAAGTTTTGAATGACCGCTCTTTTTACTCCATCATAAGGAAAGTGCCATAAAAAGAAAACGTATAGGAGTGAAAGGGCATAAAAGGCATATCCGAATATCTGCATGGGCGATTCGATGAATCCTGTACTATCCCCGGTAGAATACCATCTGCAGGGTGATGTCCAGAAATCGGGGAGTTGTATAACGGGGCTTTATGGCCATGCGCGCGATACGAAACCCCCCTGGAGAAGACTGGATTAAATAAAGAAAACGGGTCAGGTGAGGAAGGTCTGCTTTTTCCAGCGATAACTCGACCGTCATTACTTCCGCTCCGCCCCCCACCGCCGGAGTTGGTTTAATGGAACGGATATTCTGGCGGAGGCCGGACCGTTCAACCCAGCCGTCCAGTTTAGAGAGCGGCGAGAGAGCCCTTTCTTCCACCGGAACCTTCTGGGCCATAACCATTCTTAGCTGTTTTAAGGAATCGTACTCTTTCGTGAGCAGACGAAGCTCTTTAAGTTCCCGCTCTTTTTGCGGGATGAGCCGTTCCAAATCCCGGGCCCGCTTGAGCGCAGGGTATAAAGCCAGATGGAATACCAGCAAAACCCCGATGATGCAGGCTCCACTGACGAGAAAGGCTTTTTCCCTTCCTGAAATCTTCACTCCTTAAATCCCCCGTTTCATCTGAAGCTTGAATTCGATCACGTTCTCTAAAGCGCTGGCCCGCGCCGTTTTCAACTGGACATCTTTGTATAGAGGGGATTTGTCCAGCTTTGATTTTATGCGGTTGACTGTCTCGAAAGAATCTGCCTCGCCGGCCACTTCCACGGTTTCTGGTTCCACGATCAGGTCAGTAACCCTGATTTTCCAATCGGCCTCGATCATCGTGCTGAATTCGCGCAGGATTTCCAGGGGTGAGCTAACTTTAGACAGCCCCCCCAGGGCGTCCACGCGCGCCTTTTCTTCTTGCACGAAATTTTTCATCTGCTGGACTTCGCTAACTACTTTCTTGATCCCGGGGTGGGCTTGCATAAATTCTTTGCGGATCTCGGCTTTCAGGTCCTGGTATTTCTTTTCTTTCAGGTATAGGTTCACTGAAAAAGCCGCAATCCCCAGGACGGCAAGGATGATTGCGTAGGAGAGGAGAAGAGTCGCCCGGGTTTTTTCCTTTTTCGCCTTCCTTACAGAAGCAAATTCTTCCTGCCGAAAATTAACCCGCTCTGCCTCCCTGGCGGACTCCCGGAAAGCAGCGCCGAGGGCCACAGCGAGGGCATGGTGGTGTTCTTCGGGAACATCCGCCATCAAGGCGGGAGAAATGCGATTAATGTCCAGGATGGCCACAGGGGTTTTTAGATTTTCGCCAAAAACTTCTTCGATACCGGGCAAGGCGGCAGAGCCGCCCGTCAGAAAGATTTTTTCCACGGGCTGGCCGGCTGGACCTGATTCATACGAGATCAACGTCCGTTTGACTTCATCGGCCAGGTGGCTTAAGGCGGGCGTAACCATCCCGGCGATGGAGATTGACCGAATCAGGGTCAGGTTTTCATCATGCCAGACGATCATCGTGGTCTTCTCCTGCCCCACATCCAGAAGAGCGCCGGAGGAAATGCCAACTCTTAGGTTCCTGGCCAGCCAGAAAAGGGCCAGGGCTTCTGGAACCACGCTTTCCGGGTCCAGGCCCGCCTCCTCCATCAAGGAAAGTTGCTCTTTTAGTTCCTCTTTCCTAACAGCAAAGGCCAGGGCTTTATTTCCGTCTGGACCTCCTTTGGCCATGTAAAAATCAACAAGCACCTGATCGATGGCCAAAGGGAGCAAGGACTCAACTTCAAATTTTATTACCTGCTGGTTCTTTTTCATCTCCTTAAAAGGGAGCGAAAGCCGGTGGACCATCATTCGATGCGAGGGAAGGGATACGATTATATTTTTCCCCTCCTTTTCTCCTCCGGGAAATATCTTCGCCAAAATCTGGAGTTTCTCGCCCCGGGCCTTTTCCGTACTGCTATAAGGATAAAACCCGTAGTTCGTTACCCGATGCCCCTGCCAGGTACGGGTTAGTTCTACGGCTTTAATCCCGGTTGAACCAAAATCCAAACCCCAAGTTTTGATACTCATTCTCTGGCCTTTTTATAATTTAAAAGTTCGTACCCCTTGGAAAATTGCCCAATTCGCGCCTCGCGCCTTGCGACTTACGGTCTTTATATTATCCGGTTTTCCAGTAAAGAACCCTGGTTTTCCTTCCCTCTCTCTTAACCACCGTCTGCACCACGGCCCGGGCATCGCGATAATGTCCGAGCACATTTACGGAAAAGAAATTACTCCCCACAGTGATCTCGCTGCTGACCTCCGGGTAAACCTGATCCCAACCCGGAACGGAACGGAGATCTTCGGCTTTGCCAAAGGGCTTTTCCTGGCGGTAATCCAGCACAGCCTGGGCCATAGAGCGGTCCACTCTCTCTGAAAGGCTCATGAGAACCGGCAGACTGGCTGTGTTAATGTTAATTTTTCTGTCGGAATAGATGGTCAAGTATTTCTTTAGCCCTTCCCGCTCATCAGTTCCCTGGAAGGTGGAAACGTCAATTTCCTTAATCAGCAGTAATTCTCCAAGAGAATCGAGGGGCCCGTTCTTTGGGGCGTAAGGGCGTTTCAGGTTTATATAATATTCCCTTTCTGCCCCCAGGGGTCTTTTCTGATCGTCGGGGTCAAGCCAATCCAGGAGGGCATCGACTTTCTTCGGGTCGTGTCCCAAAACAGAAAAGAGACGGTCGAGTTGGTTTTTCTTCTTCTGGTCTACATTCCCGTATTGATCAATCAGGCCATTTAGATTAAATTTAGCGCTCTCGTCGGCAATCTGTCCGGCAAAATGACCCTCATTGAAAAGCTGGGAAGAAAAAACTGCCAGAATCTCGAACTTTGCCCATCTCTCGTCCAGGGCGTCATAGGATGGCTCATCCTCCTGGATCAGGGCCCGGGCAATCTCCACTCCCGACTGGGCGATGCAGGATGCCTGGGTCAGGTCCCGGAAATTACCGGCCAGGTTGGCCTCCACCCGCATGGCCCGGTTGAGTTGCAGGCCCGTAACCACGAGGAGGGTGAGGATGAGCAGGGTCAACACTAAAGCGACGCCCTTTTGACTTCCCGGCCAATCAGAAATCGAATTCACCTGCTTTATCCTCTTTCCCCGGCCAATGGTAAAAAAACCTGGCTGCGAAAGGTATGAATCTGGTTATGAGAATCTTCCAGGGTTAAAATAATCTCTATCCGCGCCGGAAGTTCATGGCGCTTATCTCCTTCCGATGAATTCCATTCTTTTTGCTTTCTCCCCTGCCGGTCGAAGAATAAGAAGCTAAGCCCGCGCACACCGTCACAGACCGCCAGTTTTCGCCCTCCCCGCAACAAATCTCCATCTACAGCCTCATCCTGACGTCGAAAAAGGGTAAGCCCCTTCCCCCCCGGCTCATGATCTAGAAAATATCCTATCTCCAGGATTTCTCCCCTGCCTTCTTGAATGCTGGCATAGGGGTGAGCCAAAGATGTGAAATCCAATCGATCCTGGAAATAATCCCCTGCCCTGCTTGTCTGCCCTATTAACCCGTATTGAAAAGCCTGAGGTCGCCCCCCCTTATTGGATATGAAGCTTCCTTTCAACTCCGCTGTCATTCTCTCCAGGATCAACCTGCCTTGCTGGATGACCTCCGCACGATCTGAAGCATTGGCCATGACCATCATGGATTGGTTAAAAGTCATGTAGAGAAGGGAAAAGACTACGGACATGATGGCCAGAGTCATCAGGATTTCGAATAAGGTAAAGCCGCCTTTTCGCATCATAGTCTGTTTGGTCTATCTAAGCGAAGCGCCCTGGCTTCCGGACCTGCTCGGGTTCCCCAATTTCATCTTTTGGCAAAGTAGGCCGTAAGCTCCAGAGTGCGTTCCTGCCTTCCTTCCATCCAAAAAACCCGGACCTGGGCCTTCCGCAGGTTCAACACTTCCGTCAGCGAAACAACCTGCTCCCATCTAAACACAGGAAATTCCTTCCCGCCAGTTCCGGAGTTTTTTTGGGGCTCGGAAAAACCAATGCTTTCCAACTCAGCCATCTTCTCCCTGGCCAGCAAGGTGGCCAGAGATATCTGGCTTGCTTCATCAACCAGGCGGACGCTGCCGACTTGAGACCGCAAAAAGGCGACAGCAACCAGAGAGAGGATGGCCAGAGCAATCATCACCTCCAGCAGACTAAAGCCGGCAGGTCTTTTGCAGAATGCGCTTTTAAGGATCATTCCTTCTCCCGTTCCATATAGCCAGCAGCCACTTCGATTTTTCCGCCCAGGGGATTTACGAAAATAGTAAACACCTCTTTTTCGCTTTTTTTAAGATGAATCGTGCATTCCTCAGCCCACCCTGTTGGCCAAAATTCCACATAGGCCGCTCCTTCATGAACTTTGCCCCGTTCCGGATGGTAAACATCCAAAAAAATCACTCCCTCCGGGAGGTAATGGATCTGGCCCTGAGAAGATGGATCCCGGGAAAATTTCCCCCTTTCACCTTCCCGGGTGACCCAAAAAGCGTTTTCCTTTATATCTATATTCAGGCGGTACTTATGTTTTGTAGTGGCGGCCTGATTCTGAGCATACCGCAGACTCCCGGCAAAACTCAGAACCGCTCTTTTCATATCCCGGGGCATGATGAATTCACGAAAGTTCGGAAAAGTCAGGAGAAATATAAACCCCAGGAGAAGAAGAACGAGCATTAATTCAACAAAAGTGAACCCCTTGCTGCACTTATAAAGATCACCTTTCGATGTCCTGATTTTCACCCTCTCCGCCTTCTTCCCCATCGGCTCCCAGAGACTTAAGGTCAAAGTCCTTGTTTTTCGCTCCGGGGGAGAGATAAACATAAGGCCTTCCCCACGGATCCAGCGGAATCTGTCCCTTTTCCAGGTAACCTCCTTCCCGCCAGTTTTTCGGAATCATCCCCATGGTTGGTTTCTGCACAAGAGATTCCAGCCCCTGTTCGGTGCCGGGATAGGCCCCGTTGTCTAACTTATAAAGTTTTAAAGCCGCCTCCAGGTTTTCAATCTGCAGCCTGGCTTTTGTCCTCTTGGCTTCTTCTGTTCTACCCATAAATCGAGGAAGAACAAGTCCGGCCAGAATGCCCAGAATGACAATAACCACCATGAGTTCTATCAGGGTGAATCCATTCCTTCTCAAGAGAAGAATCCCTCTTTTGGAGAAGGGGATTTTTACATCTCCTTGCTTTTTATTCTTAACCAAAAAAATCATTTTCCCCCCAATTCCGTTTCTTCAGCGGATTATCTGGCTCATTTCCAGGATGGGCAGAAGCACAGATAGGGCAATGAATCCGACCCCCAATCCCATAATCAGGATCATTACCGGCTCCAACAAAGACATAAGGCTCCGCAAGTCTGCCTCGATTTCGTTTTCCATAGTCGCCGCCACTTTTTCTAACATCTTCCCCAGCGCACCGCTCTTCTCTCCCACGGAAACCATCTCCAGAACAAGAGAAGGAAAGAGGGCGGTCTGTCTAAGCGTAAAAGACACCTCTTCTCCTTCCCGGATTTTTTCCCGGGCCCTAATTAGCGCTTTCGTTAGCACCCGGTTTCCCACCACACCCTGAGAAATCTCCAGGGCCTGAAGCATAGGTAATCCCCCGTTTAATAGCGTTCCCATTGTCCGGGACCAGCGGGAAATGGCCAGCTTGCCGTAAAGGACTCCGGCCAGAGGGAATTTCATCTTCAGGCGGTCCCAAATCAGGGCCCCCGATTCACTGCGCAGGGAACTTCTCAGCCAGAAGCCCAGAATGACCAAACCGCCTAAAAAAGCCCACCAGAAGCGATTTAAAAGACCACTCACAGTTATAAGGATCATGGTGGGCAATGGAAGAGACTGCCCTACATCCGAAAAAATTTTGGTTACGGTGGGAACCACGAAGGCCATCAGGAAAAACAGGACGCCAAGGCCGATGATAAACATGAAGATCGGGTAAGTCATGGCTGTACGGATTCTCTGGCGCAGGGCAACTTGATGTTCACTGAAATCCGCCCACCTGGATAGGGTAAGATCCAATGTGCCGCTTGCTTCCCCGGCCCGGACCATTCCAATGAACAGAGTTGAGAACACCCGGGGATGACGGGATAGGGAGTCGGCGAAACTGCTTCCTTCCCTGACGCGCTCCCGAATCTGGGTAAAGGTTTTTTTAAGCGCGGGATGATTTGATTGCTCGATCAAGGCTGAAAGGGAGGAAGTCAAAGGAATACCGGCTTCCATGAGCGTGGCCAACTGCCTTAAGGCCAGGGCAAGATCTTTCGCTTTTACTTGTCTGAAAAGGAAGGAAAAGAGGGGGGTGGCTTGCTCGCTCGCAGCCGTTGCTTCTTCCCGAATCTGCGTGGGAAAAAATCCCTGCCCCCTGAGTTTCGTCCGGGCCGTTCGGGCGCTCTCAGCATCGATGATCCCTCTAAGGGCTTTTCCCGCGTTGTTCAACGCCTCATATTCGAAGATGGGCAATGAATGTTCTCCTTGAAAGAGATTCGTAAGGCGTAAGGCGCGCCTTGCGCCTCACGGCCTTTCTTATTCCTGGGTAACCCGCACCACTTCTTCCAGGGTGGTTATACCACTTATTACTTTCCGGGCGCCGTCTTCCCGCAGAGTTTTCATTCCTTCCTCAACCGCCTTGCGGCCGACGGTGGCCGAGTCGGCTTTCTTCATGATCAGCTGGCGGATGGCCTCCGACATGATCAACATCTCATAGGTCCCGGTCCGGCCCCGGTATCCCGTGTTAGAACAGGCCGGGCAGCCTTTCCCCCGATAAACCCTGCCCGTCGCTACTTGCTCCGGAGTAATCCCTATTTCAGCCAATGCCTCAGCCTCTGGTATATACCCTTCTTTGCATTCAGGGCAGATGACCCGGATTAAGCGCTGGGCCACGATGGCCCGCACCACGGAGGCGACCAGAAATGGCTCCACCCCCATGTCCACAAGGCGCGTGGCCGCGCTGGCCGCATCGTTCGTATGCAGCGTGCTGAAGACCAGATGCCCGGTCAGGGCCGCCTGGATGGCGATCTCGGCTGTTTCGGCATCCCGGATCTCGCCAACCAGGATCACATCGGGATCATGGCGCAGGACCGAGCGCAGCCCCTG
This sequence comes from Deltaproteobacteria bacterium, assembly GCA_016875165.1. Taxonomy (GTDB): domain Bacteria; phylum Desulfobacterota; class SM23-61; order SM23-61; family SM23-61; genus JAHJQK01. The sequence continues at coordinate 39,910 of VGSF01000028.1, read as the reverse complement.
GGCAAAGGTGAGGCCGATCTTTGGGTTGACCTGAATCTGGCCTATCCCCCCCAGTTGGTATTCCACCGGATCCTCGATGGTGATGATGTTCTTGTCCGGGGAATTTATCCGGCTCAGGGCCGCATAAAGGGTGGTCGTCTTGCCACAGCCCGTGGGCCCGGTGACCAGCAGGATGCCATTGGAGCGGTGGATTAACTCCAGTAAAACCTGGAGCTGATCCGATCCCAGCCCGATTTCCTCCATGCCGAAGAGAACGCTGCTCTTATCCAGCAGGCGCAGCACCACCCTTTCCCCGAAAGTTGTGGGAACGATGGATACCCGGATATCGATGTCTTTATCGGCGATCTTGATGGGAATCCGGCCGTCCTGGGGCAGGCGCTTTTCGGCGATGTCCAGTTTGGCCATGACCTTCAGGCGCGAAACAATGGCGGGCTGGTAGCGCTTCGGGGGGTCGAGCCGGTGATAGAGAATCCCATCAATGCGGTACCGGACTTTCAATTCTTTCAGGAAGGGCTCAATATGGATGTCGCTGGCTCTTTCCTTCACTGCCTGAAAGAGAATTAAGTTAACTAATTTAATCACCGGGGCTTCATCGCTTACATCCAGGAGGTCCTCGATCTCTTCCAGCTCATGAAGGATGCGGTCTCTGCTCTCCGTATCCATGGACTGGATCATCTCTTCCGGAGTATCCGCGCTTTGTTCATAAAAACGGTTGATCGCCCGCAGGATTTCACGTTCACTGCAAAGGACTGCCCGAACTTCCCGGCACCCGAGAATTAACCGCAGATCATCCAGGGGTTCGTAATTCAAAGGGTCAGGAGTGGCCACTATCAGAACGCCATCTTCCATCTTTACGGTGACAACTCTATGCTTCCTGGAAAAAGCAATCGGCACCCTGGAAACCAGCGAGGAGTCTAATCCTTCCTCTTCTAAGTTTTTTATGTATGGAAGGCGCATTCTTAGGCTTAGGCTGGTCAGGAGCTCTTCTTCTGTCAGCAATCCTTTTTCAACCGCAAGGACTGCCAGAGTCTTCCCCTTCTGGCCGTTTAAAAGGCCGGCCACAGCTTCGGGAGAAAGTCTTTTTTTCTCTTGAATGATCTCGGCAATGATTTTATCGAACATATTTAGAAAATTTCTTCCAAATCACCCCCACCCCTCTTTGCTAAAAGGAAGGGCAATTCCCCGTGAAATTTAGCGGTTCATTTCAAAACGCTAAATTTTTATAATTTAGGCTCTTGCAAAAGTCGCTTACTCCGTCATTCCGGCGAAAGCCGGAATCCAGAATTCTTTTTAAATCCTGGATTCCGGGTCGCGCTTCGCTTGCCCGGAATGACGACTTCCCCCTGCTTTTGAGAGTTTTGCAAAAACCTCACTTGATAAGCATTTCGTAGGTATCTTTAACCTCTTTTTCCCGCTCTTTTTGCAGCTTCTTTAAATTCTCATCGGCCTCTTGCTTTTTTCTGGCCGTGGCCTTTTCCATATCCTCCGCGCTGCGGATGATGTGCGGAGTGATGAAAACCAAAAGATTGGTTTTGCTCTTCGACCCCCCGTATGTTTTGAACAACCAGCCGAACACGGGCACATTTCCCAGACAGGGCACTTTTTTGGTTTCTTCGGAACGGTCATCCCGGATCAACCCCCCGATGACCATCATCTGTCCACTCTCCACCACAACGGTCGTGTTGGCCTGGCGCTTTCGAGTGGTAACAAAACCAGGGTTGGCCGCGTCAACAGAGGTGATATTGCTGACCTCCATTGAAATCTCCAAACGAACCATCGACGCTTTGCTGATTTGCGGAGTAATCTCCAGTTGGATGCCGATATCCTTGTATTCGAAGGTCCGGGAGACGGCGATGTTGGTCGCGGTTGCGGTAGCGGCTGCCAGGGGTGTTGTAAGGTCCGTCTTCAGGATGGGCACGTTATCAGCCACGATGATTTTCGCTTTCTGATTGTCCATGGTCAGAAGGTGAGGTGTGGAAAGAACGTTCACATCGGTGTCTTTCTGGAAGGCGCGGATTATAGCGCCCAGGTTGATGAATTGTTGTCCCCCGATAGTGATAAATCCCCGGCTTACCCCAAGGACAAGGCCAGGATCCCTAAGAGTGCCTGTCTGAATTCCGCTTATTAGTCCAAAGTCAGTTCCGCCGAATCCCCGCACGCTTCCTTCCACGGGTTGGTCCATCAACCTCCAATCCATCCCGATCTGCAAAGCTTTTTCCATGGACACTTCCGCGATCAGGGCCTCTACCAATACCTGGGAACGAACCGTATCCAATTTCTGGATAACTTCCTCCAATTCTGCAAATTCCTGTGGAGAGGTGGTGATGACCAGTGAGTTCGTAGCTTTGTCGGCTGTGATGGAGGTTTCTTCCGCCGCTGGAGCCGCAGGCGGTGTGGTGCGCGGCGCAGCTTTGGCTTTGCTGCCCACGATGCTGCTTAAGACCTTGGCCAGTTCTTCCGCCCGGGCATGCTCCAGATAGCGGACATGAAGCTGGCTCTTCCCTTTAGGAGCTTCCTTATCCAAACTGGAAATCAGTCGGCGGATATCCTGAGTGTCCTGGTGGTTCGCCAAAACAATTAGATTATTGGTTCGCTCATCCGGAATGACTTTAAAAACTCTCTGGGTGGCGGGAGGGCCGGGCGGCCTTGCCGGGGTAGGGGGGCGTGGATCAATAGAGATAAGCTGGGTAATTTTTTCTGCCAGCGATTTGGCGGAAGCGAACTCCAGAGAAAAGACCGATATTTTTTCTTCGACAATGCGGACGTCAATCTGTTCAATGATCTTCAGCAGGCGGTGAATATTCGATGCCCGCTCAGTGATAATCAGATGATTGGTGGGTTTGTAAGAGACGATTGTCCCATCCTTGGAGATCAGAGGGGTAAAGAGGGCGCGAACTTCGTCGCTTACGGCGTGTTCCAGCGGAACAACCTGGGTAATCATCCTGTCTTCAACTTTGACCGCGCTGGGTTCTTTCCCTTCGTGAATCTCCAAGCCAGCCTGGCGGGCAATGCCCGAGGGAATGATTTTGATGGCGTCTGCTCCCGGAACAGCGGTGAATCCATTCATCTCTAACACAGACTCAAAGACTTTGTAGGCTTCCCGAACCGTGATCTTTTTAGGAGAGATGATGGTTACCTTGCCGCGCACCTGGTCGCTGACCAAAAAATTCTTTCCGGTCAACTCCCCGATGAACTTGATGACCACGCTAAGGTCCACATCCTGGAAATCCATAGTAATCAGGGCATCTTCCGGAAGCGGCTTCAGGGGCATTTTAACCTCTTTTGGTTTTCTCTCTTCTGCCCCTGCCTCTCGAACCGAAAGGAGGGATACTCCCATCCCGCCTATTAAAAAAAGCAGGATTAACGACAAACGTTTAATCATTTCTCCCATGAAGGTTTCTCCCTTTTTAATCGCAAAGAGCAAAGGGCGTAGCGCAAAGAGTTTAATTACTGTTTATCCCACGCTCCTTGCGTTAAGCAACCTTCCTAACACATTATCCCTTAAACATTGTCCCTTATGGCTTTTTCGCTCTACCCTCTGCCCCATGCTCTATGCTCTATGCTGTTTATTACGCCTATCGCCTTGCGGCTTACGCCTTACGTTTTTTATTATCTGATTTCATACCGGAAAACTTCCGACCGGCCTCCCCGCTCGATTTCCACTTCAATATTTGAATCCCTCAATAGCTGCGAGTAGGCCTGAAAAACTTCTTCAGGTTTGTTTATCATTTGACCATTAACTTTTTTAACCACGTCGTTATTTCGCAGGCCAATTTTTTCAATCAGGCTACCCGGTACGATCTCGGAAATGGAATACCCGCCCGGCTGGCCCATCACAAAATGGGGTTTGAATCTGGCCTGGGTCATAAATTGATTGATATTGCCGACAAACGCCGATACATCCTCGCGGTTTATCAAAAAACGACTGGCCGATAATCTTTTGACTACTTCTCCGGTTGGGGGCGCGGGGGTAGCCGCGGCCTTGGGTCGAATCTCCTTTTCTTTTTCTATGAAAGATAAGATTTCTATTTCGCCCTGGCGTTTTATGAGAATCCGATCCCGGGAGATACTAATAATTTTTCCCCCGTCGATATTTTCGTGAATGCGATATATTTTCTGTTTGCGGTCCGCTCCGTCCTGTATTATGGCATAGGAATAGGCGCCAGGGCCGGTTATGGTGCCTACTAATTTATAGTTCCCCCCTGTTGCTGCCCCGGGACTTCCGGAAGGTTCCCTGGCCGAGGAGATAGTTGTCTTCTTTTCGTCCAGAGCAAGCAATTTTAGACCTTTCTCTGCCGGGTTAAAAATATTCTTTTCGGTAATGGGCGCATAACGGTCATAGGGTTCCGGTCTTTCAATTTGGCTTAAAGATGCGCTTCTGGCGGAGCTGGGCTGGGGGGAAATAATCAACCGATCCTGGATGATCACGGCAAAAAGATAGGTAACAAGCCAGGCAGCCGCGGCAAAAAACAGGAGATGAATTATCCAGAAATGCTTATTGAGCATTCTGACCATTTGAATTCCTGACTTTTGATTGGGACTAAGATTTTCGCAGATAAACGCCGAAAGTTCCTCAAGACTACATTACAAAAAAAGCGATTATTTAATGTCCCGAAAGTCTGCATCTATCTGCGTCCCAAATTGGTTATTATCCTAAGATACCTGCTAATGACGATTGGTGTCAATTCCTCCTATTTTTGACGAACCAGCCCCAATAAAAGCAACAAGCCAAGGCTTACGAGGACCGTATCACCCGGGTCTTTGACAACGGCATGACTAAATCCCACTGCTGAATAAAGGGCAATACGAACTATCCCCCTCAGGTTTTCATGCCTGGCCAGGAAATCAGCGAGCGGAGGACTGATGGCGTAATAGAACGACACCAAAAGCTGCCCCAAAGGATTGTTCAGGAGATAATGATCCCTGAATTCCCTCAATACAAAAACTTCGTGCGCCAGCGATGAGCCGTAAGCGGCTGTGGCAATGAAACACCCGCCACCGCCACCATCATCGCTGCACCTGCTGCTGCTAACTCCACCGCTCGTGAATACGGTGTTTTCCGCGCATAAGATGGGAGTGACTGTCGGAGTGGGGTTGGATGTCCCCTGTTGTACTCCTGACATGCCCAAATTGTTATTGATGCCCTTAATACTAAGGACTAATGATCCTAACATCCCGGTGTAGGAATATATTTGTAGATCACTCTGGCTTAAATTGTAGGGAGTTAAAATGAATGTGTTATATAATCCCCCGAGGTTGCTGAATTTTATGTAATTTGCCGCGTATTGATTAACGCTTCTAATGTCTAAGGCAGGATAGAAACTATGGGAATTAGTGACTTGAATGTTCCCAGGGGCTCTGGTGATGCCTGCAAAGATATCATTGTATCCGTAAATCCCACCATATACGGACGAATTATTTAGATAATTTGCCATGACCCAATTTTTAAAGATGTCGTTGAATGTTACCGAGTATCCGCTTTGGCGGAGCGCGCTGTTAATTCCGGCAATGCCGCGACCAGCATCGGCCACGATGTTTCTGATCGTGTTGGCTCCGCCATAATGCTTATTCAAATAAAGCATGAATAAATAAGTTGCCCCATAATTGGCTAATTCATCTTGCCAGAATGTCAGGCTGGTGCCTGGAGTATTAGCAAAAGCCGAGACATGGCTGCTTACGTGAGGGTATCCGCAAACAAAACGAGCCAAGCCTGAAAGGCCTTCATTAACCCAGGTATCTTCCAACGGGTCTATGCTGTAGTGGATAAAATGCTGAAATTCATGGGCCAGCGTCCCATAAAACGTTGTAGTACCTGGCTGACCAGGGTTTGAATCCATGTAAATCATGTGACGAGCATTACTATTCGGAAGACCGGAGTATTCATTTCGAGAATCAAAATAACCCGAGACATACGTTGAGCCAAAGATAGCAGGATTGTATTCATCTTGAATGTCAAGGATCAGGAGTGTAAAATCATCAGATGGGGGGCTGGCGAAACGTGGTGCGCCGAAGTAGTTCGTTTCTATCGGTAGAATCGTGGAGATGAATTCATTCCGAAGGTTGATTATCGTTTCATTCGAAACACTCTGACCATTTTCTACATATATATTTAAGTAATATCCTGAACCGAGAGGATATACGTCTCTACAAGTTCCCGTGGTTTGATAATACGTTGAGGTCCTAAAATTAAAGGCCCAAAAAGAAACTTGTTGGCCGGCAACATCGGCGAAAATTCTACTGCCTTCAGATATTTCCGCCTGAATTCTTGCCCGCGAATTGACCTCCCGGTAAAGTTGAATTTGTTGCTGGTAAAGCTTCGGCGTGCCGCTTATTGGAGCGGGATCTGAATTTGCGTATAATTTATCCAGAAACGCAAAGAAAAGCATGGAAACCCCGGCAATCACCAATATCAAGCGGAACCATATCTTGATTTTTAACTCCCCTTTTTTTCTCATTTTGGCTCCACGATCTTAAAAGACTTCACTTCTATGGCTTCTATCCCACGGGTTGTTTTGCCGCTCATCTTCCCTTTGACAGTCAGGCGTTTCCCCTGAAGGCTACGCAGTTTTTTGTCTTCCTCCCCCACCAAAGCATAAACTTGGCCATCATCCAATTCAATCCCCACCTGGGTGAAAGGCTCATGCCCCATCACGTAGATTCTGCCGGTCACCTGAATCTCCCCTTTATCCATCCTCATACTCCCTGCCCCAAGAGTTCCTAAAAGGATTAGAAACAAAACTCCGGCCATCAATGTTCTTAAATTTCTTCGGGCCATTTTGAAAAAAGTGATTCCCATCGGGAGAACTATTTTGTTTTCCAGTTAAGCCCCCTCACCTTTCCCCTCTCCCCCGCAAACGGGGGAGAGGGCGGGGGTGAGGGGGAAGGATAAAAAAGGAATTTCCTTTACAATAAATATACCAAAAAAAGACCTAAATTGTAAGCACGATGGAAAGCGCATAGAAGTTAGTTCCTTTGCCTGTAAAAATGGTAAAAGTTTAGCCCTGTGAAAGGCTGGCAAATCCCCCTTTATCCCAAGGGGGGAAAAGGCTGAATCTTTTAGCGAATCTCAATTAAAAACCTCTCCTCCCTTTGGAAAAGCCTGCCTGCGGTAGGCAGGGGAGGTCGGGAGGGATTTCTGGTCCGCCTGAGGCGGATCAAACCGTGAAATTGTTACTAAAACGGAAGCTTGATGAACTCGTAAAAAGTCCGCAATCCCCTTTTCCCGTCATTCCGGCCCCGATTTTCATCGGGATAAACTCCAGCCGGAATCCAGTTATTTCAAGGATTTATCAAACCTCTGGACTCCGGTTTTCACCTGTCTGCCAGGCACAGGCAGGCCGGAGTGACGACTTTTTACGAGATCATCAAGCGTAGTCGAAAAAATCGCCTTTTAACTGTTATAATAAGTAATAATAAGTAATTTTATGTAATATTTTACCTTGACAAAATATTTGGGTTGTTTTATGATGAGACCGCTTGGAGGAGACGGAGGAGAAACAAATGTCCGCAGAAATCATGAACACCAAAGAAGTGGCCAAATATTTGGATATCCATGAAAAACAGGTTTATGCCCTGATCAAATCCAAAAGAATCCCTTCAACGCGCCTTACGGGGAAATGGATATTTCCTAAAAAATTGATTGATGAGTGGATTGAAACAAACGCCCGGCGCGGAATGGCCGAAGCCCGCATCAAGAGCAAACAAATTGAGGGAGCGCTCCTGGCGTCTGGCAGTAATGATCCAATCCTCGACATCCTCAAAACCCACATCAAAAAATCTTATCCGGAATTTTACATCTTTTCTGCCAACACCGGCAGCACGGATGGCCTTAAGGCTTTGAATCAAGGATATACCGACATCGCTTGGTCGCACCTACTTGACCCGAAGAGCAACAAATACAATATTCCTTTTTTATCCACTCACCTGCCTAACTTGAAGGCCGTCGTTATCAATCTCTTCAACCGGGACATCGGTTTTTTGGTCTCCCCTGGAAACCCTTTAAACATCCATACTTTCAAGGATTTAGCCAGACCAAAAGTCCGGTTTATCAATCGGCAAAAAGGCTCCGGAACAAGAGTGCTCCTGGATCATCACCTTCGGGAGTTTAAAATTCCCTCCTCATCTATTAAGGGATATGAATATGAGGTTTATACGCACTTTGAAGTGGGACTCTCCATCTTGGCCAAAGAGACCGATGTGGGCTTAGCCACAGGTTCGATATCAAAACTTCTGGGCTTGTCCTTTATCCCCTTAACCCAGGAGAGCTTTGATATGCTTCTAGATCAATCCACTTTTTTTGAACGGCGGGTCCAGGCTTTTATCGAAATTCTCAATTCCAAGGAATTTAGAAGCCGGGTGGAAAATCTGGGAAGCTATGACTTTAAGAATTCCGGCAAAATCCTCTATTCGTCAATTGCTTGAAGGGAAATATATATGCCAAAGAAAACAATCAAATATCTTGGAGTGATCATCTGTTTAATTTTTATTTTTCCAAGCTTATGCGGCGCTCAGAAATCAATCATCCTGGCCACGACTACCAGCACTCAGGACTCCGGCCTTCTGGATGTTCTTATCCCGATCTTTGAAAAGAAGACCGGCTATTTCGTCAAGACCATCGCCGTGGGTTCCGGACAGGCCATGGCCCTGGGACAGAAGGGCGAAGCGGATGTCCTGCTGGTTCATTCTCCTGCGGACGAGGAAAAGTTTGTGGCTGCTGGATACGGGGTCAACCGGAGAATCGTCATGCATAATGACTTTATTATATTGGGGCCGGCGGAAGATCCGGCAAAGATCAAGGGAGCAATGCCTGCTGAAGCCCTTAAAAAGATCGCTTCTGCCGGCTCTTTGTTCCTCTCCCGAGGCGATAACTCCGGGACGCATTTTAAGGAAAAGGCCCTATGGAAAGCATCCGGGTTGAATCCCGAAAAAGAAAAATGGTATCAGCAAACCGGCCTGGGAATGGGTCAGACTCTTAGTGTTGCCTCGGAAAAAAAAGGATACACTTTAGCCGACAGGGGCACATATCTGGCCCTCAAGAAAAACCTCCACCTGGTCAATTTGGTAGAGGGAGACGCCATCCTTCTCAATATCTACCACGTAATTGAAGTCAACCCGGCCAAGTGGCCAAAGGTGAATGCCGCCGGAGCAAAAGCATTCGCGGATTTCATGATATCCAAAAAGGCCCGAGAGATTATCAAGGGCTTTGGAGTCGATAAGTTCGGCTCTCCCCTGTTCTTCCCCGCTGCCGGTAAAAAAGAAAAGGAGTTGGGAAAATAAATGGACCTGATCTTCGATGGGATTAAAAAGGCTTTTTGGCTTTTGCTTACCTTCGACCCGGAAGTCTTGAGCATTACCCTCCTTTCTCTCCGGGTCTCGGGTACGGCTACGCTCATAAGCTTGATAATAGGAATTTCCGCCGGCGCGGCCCTGGCCCTCTCGGAGTTTCCAGGGAAAAAATTCCTGGTTAGCCTGATCAATACTGGGATGGGCCTTCCTCCGGTAGTGGTCGGCCTCTTCGTTACTATTTTTCTGTGGAGGAGCGGACCGCTGGGTTTTCTGGGTATTTTGTACACGCCGGCAGCCATGATTCTTGCCCAGGCGGTTATCGCGACCCCGATTGTTATGGGAATCACGCTGGCAGCCATTCAAGCCCTTCCTAAAAACCTCCGCCTGCAAATCCTGGCCCTGGGAGCAACCCGTTTCCAGATGGTCTGGATCCTGGTCAAAGAAGCCAAACTTCCCCTCCTGGCCGGGGTAATGGCCGGGTTTGGCGGTGTAATTTCAGAGGTAGGCGCCTCCATCATGGTAGGTGGAAACATCAAGGGCTATTCCCGCGTGTTAACCACGGCCACCGTAATGGAAACGAGCCGGGGAAACTTTGATGTAGCCATTGCCCTGGGTATCATCCTTTTATTGATGGCTTATTTCATCAACCTGATTCTCACCCAGATTCAGCAGAGGGAGAGGCCGAGGTGAGCGCTCCTCCATCCATTTTGGAAATAAAAGACCTTAAGGTGCAAAAAGGCGGAATCCTCGTCCTCGAAATTCCTGATTTGGCAATTGCCCAGGGCGAAATTATTTCTCTCATCGGCCCGAACGGGGCGGGGAAGACAACATTCTTGCAGGCCCTGGCTTGCCTGATCAAATTATCTAAAGGAGAAATTTATTTTAAGGGAGGAAAAATCTCCGCTAACCATTCAGCTTTAGAATACAGGCGGCGGCTGGCCATGGTCTTTCAAGACCCCCTTCTTTTCGATACGACGGTTTTTGAGAATGTCGCCTCGGGGTTAAAAATTCGGGGAATCCCCAAAAAAGAAACCAAAGGGATTGTGCGCGAAAACCTGGACCGCTTCGGAATCGCCCATCTCCTTCACCGCTCGGCCCGAAAGATTTCAGGGGGGGAAGCTCAAAGAGTGGCCCTGGCCCGGGCCTTTGCCACGCAACCCGAGATTCTTCTTCTTGATGAACCTTTTGCCTCCCTCGACCCGCCTACCCGGGAAGCCTTGTTGGAAGATCTGGAATCCGTTCTCCGGCCGACAAAAACCACAGCGTTGCTGGCAACTCATGACCGGATGGAAGCCCTCAGGCTTTCTGACCGGATCGGGGTGATGAACAAAGGGAGAATCTTGCAGGTTGGCCCTCCCGGGGAAGTCATGAACCAGCCGCTTAACGAATTTGTGGCCTCTTTCGTTGGGATCGAGACCATCCTTACCGGGCAGGCAAGCAAAAAAGAAAGAGGAAGTTTTTTAGTCTCGATCATGGGTCGCGAAATCGAAGCAGTAGGAGAGGTGGAACCGGGGGAGACGGTCGTGCTTTGTATCCGCCCGGAAAACGTGACCCTTTCCCCCTTCTTTTCCCAGGGAGCAACCAGCGCCAGGAATGTATTCGCCGGGAGAATCACCAAAATTATTCCCATGGGTCTCTTTTATAAAGTTCAGCTCAATTGCGGGTTCCCGCTGGTGGCTTTCGTCACGGGTCATTCGCTGGAAAATTTAGCTCTGCAGGAAGGACAGGAAGTGGTGGCCTCTTTTAAAGCTACTTCAATCCACGTGGTGCGGAAAAGGCAGGTTTCCTCCTGAGCATCTCATTTTGAAAAGCCTCCAAAGCCGCCGGGAAGGGAGAAAGCACCCTTTGAATTACCCCCCGGGAGAATGATATGCATAACCCATAATTCGTGATGGGCACCTTTTCTTCCCTGGCCTGGTGAATCCTCGAAAGCGCTTCTCTCCTCGTAAGCATGCACCCGCCGCAATGGACGATGAGCTTATATTCCTTTAAATTCTCCGGATAATCTCTTCCGGAATAAACCTCCATTTGCAGATCACCGCCTACATATTGTTTCAACCATCGGGGAAGTTTTACCCTGCCGATGTCATCTTCGATGGCATGATGGCTGCAAGCTTCCGCAATCAGGATTTTATCGTTGGGCTTCAGGGATCCGATGACTGCCGCCCCTCTGGCCATCTCGATCAAGTCTCCTTTATTCCTCGCAAAAAGTATGGAAAAAGTGGTGCATTTGATCGTCTCGGGTGTCTCCATGACCATCTTCTGGACAACCTGAGAATCGCAAACGACAATATCCGGAATTTTTTTAAGATTGGCCAGGGCCCGGGCATACCCTCCTTCCTTGACCACGAGAACCGAGGCATCGTGATCCAGCGCTTCCCGGATGGTTTGCACCTGAGGCAGGATCAACCGGCCCTTAGGGGCCTCCAGGTCTATTGGAACGATCATGACAGCCAGCCCTCCGGCCGGTAATAAGTCTCCTATCAAGGGGGGCGGCTTAAAATAATCATCAGGGGATACCCCGATTAAATGCTTCTTGAAAATATTTATAAAGGAGTCGCGATTCCCCGGATCAATGCTCGAACAGAAAATGATTCTATCGGTCTTTTTGGTAATCCCATCGATAAAATCATCTGACGGCTTATGCAGATCGATCTTATTGACCACGATGATCGGGGGAATCTTCCTTTTATGAGCTTCTTCTAATATCCTCTCTTCATAGTCCGTCCAGACATTCGGTTCAATTAGAAGGACAATGACATCCGCCCGGTCGAAGATCTTGACCGTTTTTTTCAACCTGGATTCCGAGAGAAGTGATGTATCATCCATGCCGGCAGTGTCTAAAAAAACCACCGGCCCTAAGGGTAAAAGTTCCATGGACTTTTCCACCACATCGGTGGTGGTGCCGGCAATGGCTGATGTAATGGCCACATCCTGGCCCGCCACCAAATTCAGGAAGCTCGACTTCCCGACGTTTGTCCGGCCAAACAAACCGATCTGCAAGCGTAAAGACTTTGGGGTTTTAAGCATTGTCTTAAATTTTTCCCTTATTGCCCGATATACATATCCCCATTTATGGCCAGGCTTTTTCCTTTTAATTTTTCGATAAGCTCTTCTTTGTCCTGAGCAAAAAGCGGGCTGATTTCCACCTTAGCTTCCGGGGCAGGTTGGATCCCCGCTTCCTGGAGCCAGCTCCTGTGCAGATTATTCATGGCTGCCCTGGCCGTATCCGGAGAATCGTTTCCCAGCTTATTTTTAACCGGGGAAAATTCCTCATCCCGGCTCACCTCCATGCAACAAGATTTCCTCGCTAAAGGAATGGAATCGAACACGAAGGTTTCAAACTTCCAGCCGGTTATTTTGGCCAGGCGGCCATCCGGCCCCAGGCCTTCCAGTTCCTTCACAGCCCGGTGATACGGCAAGGCAAACCCATGCTGGTTTAATCTCTGAATGAATGCAAGGGAAATCATATGGATGGCCGTGTTTCCGGTCCAATGGCGAATATCTCCATTTTCATCCAGCGCTTCATAATCTTCAGGCCTAAAATCGCTGTACTCAACGATCGTCGGTTTGCCGTTTACCAAACCATAAATTCCCACTTTCTCTTTTAGATCCCGGCGGCGGACCACTTTGGTGGAAATCTCAGCCTGCTCCATCCGGTGATAACCGATAAAAACCGGATCGGCAATTTTTACCAGGGGGTTGTCCACCTGGCAATAAAATAGTTCGGAATAACCATGGTCGGTCAGGTGTTTTAGCAAACCCGATTCATAAAAGGCTTTAAGAGATCCTCCGTGGCCGTCGGGATTTAGCAAAAGATGCCAGTCTTCCCGTAAGATAAACTCACCTTCAGGTGTCAGAGTAGGCAACATACTCTGATTGAAGAAAAAAACTGTTTCCTTTTTTAGGTTAAAAAAGTCGTGGGATGCAAAAAATTGCCGGGTCTCCATTTGATTTTCCTGGTTGGTCATGATCAGCAGGGGAATCGTGGATCGATATCTTTGCGAAAGGGCTTTGACGGATTCGGCAAAGAGTTGAAATAAAGATTTTTTCTTGACCGGCGATATAAGGAATTTCCCTTTAGGGCCTTCGAAACCAAGGCGGGAACCCTGCCCGCCGGCGACAATCAGTATGGCTACCTGGTTTTTACGAATGAGCGACTCTCCCAGAATGCGGGCTTCATCGCTTTGCGCCTTTTCCCTGGCTGTTTCAGGGATCGTGATTATGGGCGCCGGATATATTTCATAAAAAGGACGGGAAAAATCTTTTTCCGAAGAATATTTTTTGTGCAAATCAAAAACCAGAGATAGGTCCAGTCCAGCCCATTCTTTTAAATAATTATTCTTTCCCTCCGGGCTTAACCGGTGATAATGGTCCAGGATGTGCTTCTGGTTGTGATTTCTTAAAAAGTTTATAATTTGTTCTTTGGTCATTTTGGGGTCCTATTTTTTCCATTATAGATTTATTGCCCAATAACCGCAACCAAAAGAGCACTCAAGACCAGCAGTTGGACAACTCCCTGCTCCCAACTAACATTTTACGGGTTTTGTTTCCCGCTATGCCCTATGCATTATTTTCGCTTTTCGCCTTGCGCCTTGCGCCCTCGCGCCTTACGGTTTTTGTATCAATTTAGCAGTTTGAAAAAGTGGTTTTACCACCTTTGTTGAGGTCCGGGGGTCTGGGTGGAACGCGCCGGAAGCATCGGCCGGGTTTCCGCTTGGCCACGAAGAACCCCGTTCGTTTCCGCCGGAGGAGGCGGGGGCGTTTTCCCCGCCCCACCCGCGAAGAAATCAGCGCCTTATGATTCCAAGCGGGCCGCCCAGGCCCCCGGACCATGGATTCCCTCTGATCTTAGGCCTCACCTCTTTTCAAAGGGCTAAAGTGTTACCGGTTTTTTAATTCTGGGGAAACGCCAGGACTTCCTGGATGCTGGAGGCGTCGCAAAAAACCATAACCAGCCGGTCCACACCAAGGGCAATTCCCGCTGAAGGAGGCATTTGGGAAAGAGCCTGTAGCAGCTCTTCATCGATGGGATAAACGGGTTTTCCGAGACTGGCCCTGAGTCTCTGTTCTTCTGCAAAGCGCCTTCTCTGTTCCACCGCATCATTTAGCTCCGAGAAAGCGTTGGCCAGCTCCAGTCCGGCGATATAAAGTTCGAAGCGCTCGGCCCAAAGGGGATTGTCCGGTTTCAGGCGGGCCAGGGCTGCCATGCTTGCCGGATAATCGTAAAGGATTGCTGGTTTCGGAAAACCCAGCCGGGGTTCTACCGACTCCAGGAAAACTTTAAAAAAGACCTCATCAAAAGAATACCTTCCCTCCCGCTCAAACTGATAACCTTTTGATCTGGCCTCATTGATGAGAGACAGGGCGTCATGTTTTTTGTCGATGTTGATCCCCCCATAGAGCTGCATCGCCTGGGCCACGCTTAAGCGCTCAAAGGGAAGAGTAAGGTAAAGCTTTTTCCCTTGATAAGATAATTCTTCAAGCCCCATAACCTTTTCGAAAAGGTATTTGATCAGCTCTTCGCAGTCCTCCATGATCTTTAGGTAATCCGCATTGGCCCGGTACCATTCCAGCATGGTGAATTCAATCTGGTGCGTATCGCCGATCTCGCCATCCCTAAAGACCCGGCATATCTGAAATATCTTCTCCCAGCCGCAACCGAGGAGTTTCTTCATGCAGTACTCCGGCGATGTATGCAGGTACTTCTTAACCCGGCGGCCATCCGGGCGGGTGCAATACATCTCCAGGGCCGACAGGTGCGGCTCCATGCCCGGAGAAGAGACCAGCGCAGGGGTTTCTATTTCCACAAATTCCTTTTCCAGAAAAAACTGGCGTATCCCCTGGATGATTTTCCATCGGCGGATGAGGTTATTTTTTCGCTTCTCTTCCATTAAACCCGAGCTATTCTTTGCACTGGGCAAAAGAGAAATTCTATGTTAGTGTCCACGGAAACTCAACTTTTTCCCTCCCCCTTCGACGGGGGAGGGGAGGGTGGGGGTGATGAGGAGTTAAAATTTCTATGACTTCCATTTTAATCCCCCTCACCCCAACCCTCTCCCGCAGGGGGAGAGGGGGTTTCCGGATGAGAACTATGTTAGTTTTTAAAAAAATATGAAAAATTAAACAGTTCCAGAAAACCAGTGAAGTCGCGAGTGCCTGAACGTGCATATGCTTTTAAAAACCAACGCTTTGCGCTTCGGTTCTGCGCTATGCGCTTTGCAGTATTTCCGCCTTGCGCCTTGCACCTAGCGTCTTACCCCTGATAAAAATGCCGGACATTCTGAAAATCACCATCATTATAGCAGCCATCCTGGTTCTCATTCGCTTCAAAGTGGCCCTCAGCATCACCTTGCTGGGCAGCGCCTTGGCTCTCGGATTTTTATTTAACCTTTCCCTTTCGCAGGTCGGGGCAAGTTTTTTTAAAGGAGCGCTTAATACTGAAACGCTTTTGCTGACCGCCAGTCTTATTTTAATCCTGTTCTTTAGCGCTATCATGAAAGAGACAGGAAACATGTCCCGGGCCATTACTTCTTTACAAAATGTCTTTCGCGATGCCCGGGCCACTGTGGCCATTATCCCGACGATTATCGGCATTCTCCCTGTCGTGGGGGGGGCGATGCTCTCCGCCCCATTGGTCTCCCAGGCCTCGGATGACCTGAAGCTCTCCCCTGAACGGCGCACCTTCATCAATTACTGGTTCCGGCACATCTGGGAATACATGCTGCCTACCTATCCGGTAGTCATTCTCGTTTCCACCATCATAGGCATTCCCGTGGCCAAAGTTGCTTTAATGAATCTTCCCCTGACCATCGCCTCTCTTGCCGCAGGCATTCTCTTAGGGTTCAGGGGAGTTCGATCCTTTTCCCCCGCCGCAACTCCCCTGACAGTTCCGCAAATTGCCAGAAGCCTCCTTTTTTTTATAGGCAACTTGCTTCCTTTCTTTGGCGTCCTCTTGCTAACTCTCTACTTCAAAATCCATTTAGCCTATTCCATGGCCCTGGCCACCCTTGGGACTATTTTATTCTATCGTCTGTCCCTTTCTCTTGTCCGGCGGTTGTGGAAAGAAAGCTTTTCCTGGGAGATTGTCTTTCTCATCTTTGGAATTATGATCTTCAAAGAAATTCTTATGGCCAGCGGGGCCATGAACTCTGTAGCCAGGGAATTTTCCCAGATGGGCATGCCCCCTCAGATTCTGATCGTTGTTCTCCCTTTTATCATGGGCATAATCACTGGCTATGCCAATGCCGTGGTTGGTCTCAGTTTTCCTATCCTTTTGCCCCTATTCCTGGCCGGAGAGCAAAGTCTCATATATCAAACCCTGGCATATGCCAGCGGTTTTTGCGCCATCCTCCTCTCTCCCATGCATGTATGTCTGGTGATGACCCGCGAATACTTCCATGCCGATATGAATAAGCTCTATCGCCTGCTGATCCTGCCCGTGTCTGTTGTTTTCTTCACGGCAGTCGCGGTTGTAATGATCTCTCTCTGGTTCCCGGGTAGATGACAGGATCGCCGTAAACCCCGTTAGAAATTCCAGCGGGGCATTATTTCTAACGGGGTAAAGGTTCTTGGAAGAGAATTCTTGCGTTTTACCTGAAAATATCCGCGGCTTTTTTCAAGCCCCGTCGATGTGGTGCTTTTCTTTGATCCGGTGCCAGCCGGCAGGGTCCTGAAAATATTCAAACGTATCCTGTAAAGAGAGCCGATGTTCCCTTTCGATGGAAGAAAGCAGCTCGTAAAAACTTTTCTCCACCGGGTCTGCGGCGCTTTGGGCCAGGTCGCCATAATATTTTTCGCCTTTGCTCTCAAAGTCGATGGCCATTTTCACCGCCTCCAGGTCATCCATGTCCGCCTTGGATGAGGTGTCCACCGAATCAATTAGCTTCCGGATAATGGCTTTCACCTCCGTTCCCTTCACCTGGATGGGAACTGTCTCGGGCCATTTACCGTCTTTTTGCAGCCGTTTGTGCAGTTCCAGGATACGATGATAGTGTTCATCTTCGTCGCTGGCAATGGATGCAAACATTGATTGGCCATGGGGATTCTTTGTTCGCTCTTTGTTTTTCAGGTAGAAATCCCTCTCCCTTGATTCATTGTTAAGGGCAACTTCCAGAGCTTGGATTCTTTCTTCTGTTTTCGCCGGCATATTTTTCTCCTTTCTATCTCCTGACCCATTCGCTTTCCTTCAGGATATTATCAGGATGCGGAAAACCCCAATTATGGTAAACGTCAAAAGAAAGTTGTCATTGCCAGGAGCGAAGCGACACGGCAATCTCATGAGATTGCTTCACTTCGTTCGCAATGACCCTTTCCCTGGATGTCAACTTATTTAAGCCGTTCACTATAATCACAACTCCCGCTTAATTTTTCCTTATTCTCCTGATTATCCCTTCTTGATGATCTCGTAAAAAGTCGGAAAAGCCGTCACTCCTGCGATAGCAGGAGTCCAGAACTGCTTGAAATAACTGGATTCCCGCTTTCGCAGGAATGACGAAAATGGGACAAAATAAATTTTTTACGAATCCATCCTTCTTGATTTAAGAAGATGAGCAATAAGTTTCTATGAATTTCTCTATTTTTTCTTCAATTAAACCTTCGGCTTCCCAAATTTCTTTTTGATTTTCGAAATCGGAAGACAGGCTTACCAGAATTTTATCGAATTTTGAAGGCTTTATTTTCCATCTTTTTTCATACTCGATGCGGGCGATCTGGTATTCGGAATGGGAGAAATAATACTTTCCCAGCCTGTTGTGCGGTGAGCAAAACTTCCAGGATTCCTTTAATTCGAAAAAAGCCCGCAAAGCGCTCCTCACTCTTCGATCCTGCAACCGCTCGGCCCGAAGGCTATCCCCCATACGGTCCTGAACGAGTCTGAAGAACTCTTTAACGAAGTCGATGTCCGTGATAACCTGGCCATACAAATACCAATCGTCCAAGGCCATGAAGACCGCCGACTGTTCAACTGCGGTTAAATGGGCGTAGCTGGGGCAGAAATGCCTGGCGCACAATTCAGGCCCATAAAAAGAGTATTCCCGTAGATTGACTCCTTGATGGATTGAGGGGTGAAGAAGGCAGCCGACCCTTTTATCGTCCCCGTCAATGAATCCCAAAAATTCACAGTTGTATATTGATTCTAAAAGTTTGGGATTTGAATCTGAAATTTCCGCCAAACGCCGGTATTCATCGAAGTCAATATCTTTTCCCATCGAGAAAAACAAGGATGTTCTTCTCCTTAGAAAGGAAATCAGGGTTTTCCTGGAATGATCGCGCCGGTTATAGAGGCCGCAGCAGGCCCCGCAGGACTTTTCAGCATCCGGTTGACAGAGATGGAAAGGATACGAAGGAGGTTTTTCCAATCCTCAACCCTTCTTCAGGATCTCGGCAACTTGATTCCGGTATTCCTGACTCGTTTTATCGCCTGGAATCAATTCGATTTCGGAAGGGGAAGCGGCCCCCAAACCGAGTTCGCCGGCCCTAAAAATTTGCTCCTGTTCGAATATTTTGGGCTTCATGATGTTTTCATTGCTCCCCATAAGCTTCAGGATGGCCACCCCGGTGGCGTCGATGGCCACGCGATCGGTCGAAGCCAGGAAAACTTCTCCCCGGGCTCGCTTTCCCGTTGCCGGGCCGCCATCCACAAAAGCTTCGATCCCGTCAAGGACAACGATTTGGGGTCGAAAAGGCATGTTGATCTCGGCAATCATCTTCCGCTGATGAGGTGAGCTATGAAGCTGGCGCATGTATTCGTAACCATGACGTGAAGTGGGAAGCACGCCCACATGGAGTTTCAGGGACATGGTGAAAACCCCCCCGAACTGATGGGTCTTCAGGCAGCAGGTGGAAATCAGGCATTCTGATTCCAGTATGGGCCGGGCAATTCGAAATCCTTTTACCCAATGGCTTTTCTCCGGTTTGAACTCGACCCAGTCTTTTTCTTTTAAGTCGTCAAAGTCAATCACCCGAACATCCATCTTCTGCAATATGGGTAAAATGCCCTTTTGCTTCATAACCTCACGGGTGAGCGGAAAACTTCGTTCTCCCAGGCTGACCGATTTTGCGCCCATTTTCCACGTTTCTTCCACCAGGGCTATCAGCGTATCGTTATGGGTGGACCCGGGGACCGGATCAGCAGTGTTGAAATTGGGTTTAATGAGGACATCCTTGCCCTTTACTGGATTTATTTTCAACGCTTTTATCGAGGCCCTTACACCTTGCCTTCGATCATCGGTTTTAACTAACACAACCCGGTTAATTCCGCTTCCCATTCTCAAACCTCCATTAATTCCTGAGAATAATCATGATTGTTCCCCTTCTCTTCCCGGAAGGGGAGGATAATTAAGATTAACGTATTATTATACCTAAAACTTTTTTTTTCAAATAAAAAGAGCATAAATCGCCTATTCCTTCCCCCCTTTGTTTGGTGTAAAATATAACCTGAAATATCTGAGACTCTTGAAAAAGTCCTAAACACCATCATTCCCGCGAAAGCGGGAATCCAGAGAAGCCTGAAAAATCTGGATTCCGGGTCGCGCTTCGCTTGCCCGGAATGACGATTTCCTCTACTTTTCAAGAGTTTTGCAAGAGCCTCAAATATAAGCTGATTTTTTTAAACATGGCCGGAGGACAAAGTGATTGCCAATAGCAAATATCGCCCAAATAAATTAATTTTCTTGTTCGCGTTATTCATATTCATAGCGGCCTCATGCGCCCACCGGGAAATTCAACCTCCGCCCGCTCCGCCCCCTCCCCCGCCCAAGCCAGCGAAGGTTGCCTTGGTATTAGGGGCGGGAGCGGCCAAAGGTTTTGCCCATATCGGTGTTCTGAAAGTTTTGGAGGCCCATAAAATCCCCATCCATATGATCGTGGGAACAAGTGTCGGCAGTTTTGTGGGAAGCTTCTATGCCTATGGCTATAACGCCTTTCAACTTCAGGGGCTGGCTCTTACTGTTGAAAAAGGGGACCTCATAGATTTCATCGTTCCGGACAATGGGTTCATTCAGGGGTTAAAGCTTGCCGAATATGTGAACAAGACCTTGAAAAACACCCCCCTGGAAAAATTGAATATTCCTTTTTATGCCGTGGCCACGGATATTCAAAATGGTCAGGAGGTCATTTTCGGAAAAGGGAACACTGGAGCGGCTGTGAGGGCGAGCTGTTCAGTGCCGGGAGTGTTTAGGCCCGTTAAAATTGGAGACCGGATGTACGTGGATGGCGGAGTGGTCAGCCCGGTGGCCGTTGAAGCAGCGAAGCAATACGGGGCCGACATCGTCATCGCCGTTGACATCTCTTCTGATGTCGGAGCCGCAAAACCCCAGGGTACCATCGAAACCCTTTTGCAATCGGTCAACATCATGTATTCAAGGCTGGCAGCCATTCAATGCGCGAAAGCTGATGTGGTCATAAAACCGAAAGTGGGCCATATCGGCTCCAGTGATTTTTCCAAAAGGCATGAGGCTATTCTTGAGGGAGAAAAAGCTGCCGCCGAGGCCTTGCCGAAAATAAAAGAAATCATCGAGAAACTGAAAGCAGAAGGAAAGTTGCAATAAATCAGGAATATTGGAATTGAGGTTTCAAAAGATATGGATTACGAAGGAATTGTCATCCGCCCTCCCAGCGAGGCGGAAAGCTTAATCTTGCAGGTTACCCTGGGCTGCTCGCACAACCGGTGCGCCTTTTGTCCGACTTACAAAGGCCGCAGGTTCCGCATCAAAGACCTGGGGGCCATCAAAGCGGAAATTGACGAAGTGGCTCCCTACGGGCCGTTCCGGAAAGTGTTTCTGGCCGACGGCGATGCCCTGATTATCCCCCAGCCCAAACTCTTAACTATCCTGGAATATCTTACCGAAAAAATCCGCGGCCTGCGCCGGGTGGGTATTTACGGCAACGCCAAGAGCATACTGCGCAAGAGCGTGGATGAACTCAAAGCGTTGAAAGAACGGAAGTTAGGAATCATCTATCTCGGAGTGGAAACAGGAGATCCGGCTCTTCTGGAAAAAGTGGGCAAGGGCGCATCCTACGAGCAGATGGTCGAAGCTGGAAAAAGGGTGAAAGAGGCCGGGATTACTCTTTCGGCCACCGTTCTTCTGGGGTTGGGAGGAGTAAAATATGGGAAGGAGCATGCTCTGGCAACGGCAAAAATTCTTTCAGACATCGACCCGGATTTTGCCAGCGCCTTGACTTTGATGGTTGTCCCCGGAACTCCATTGCACGAAGATATGGAAGCTGGGCGTTTTAAGCTCCCCTCCCCTTTTCAATTACTTGAGGAATTAGGAATGATCATCTCCCATTCCCAATTCAACCAGTGTTACTTCACTGCCAATCACGCTTCCAATTATCTGCCCATCAAGGCCCGCTTACCCAGGGATAAGGAAGCAGTCGTAAATTTAATTCACCAAGTAATAAGCTCCGGAGACACCTCCCGCCTGCGCCCGGAATCCCTGCGGGGACTTTAGGCGCTTACAAAGAAAGTAATGGGCAAGTTGGCAGGAAAGCACTTTGAACAAAGAAAGGGCTTGAGGAAAATCATAAATCCGAAGCGCGAAATCCTAAACAAATACAAAGGTTCAAAATCCAAATGTTCCAAACAAGATGATCTCGTAAAAAGTCTGAAAATGCCCTTTTCCGTCATTCCGGCGAAAGCCGGAATCCAGTTTTTTCAAATAGTTATAAGTTCTCTGGACTCCGGTTTTCACCGGAGTGACGATTTTTTACGAAGCCATCAACCAAGATGAATTCGTAAAAAGTAATGTTCTTGTCATTGCGAGGAGTTCCGCATTTGCGGAATGACGAAGCAATCTTGTATTTTCAGGCACTTATAAAAACGAGATTGCCTCGCTCCGCTTGCAATGACCACTGAGCCTCTTGCAAAAGTATTTTTTTGTGGTTCGACAAGCTTGTCCTGAGCGAACCGTTCACCCTGAGCCTGTCGAAGGGTAAATTACGGACTTTTGCAAGAAGCTCCACTTTTAGGACTTTTTACAACTCCATCAATATTAAGGTTTAAGATTTTTGTCTTTAGTACTTTTTGCCGGTTATGTCGGGTTAGAAAATCGAAAAAAGGGGAATAATCAGTGGAAAATGAGATTTTAGAAAAATTTTTTCGGCCTAAGTCCTTAGCCCTTATTGGGGCCACTAACACACCTGGATTCGGCCATGGAATCCCTCGTTTTTGGGGAAAAAATGGCTGGCTGGATCGAGCCTATTTGGTAAACCCTAAAGGAGGACAGCTCCAGGGCCGTGAAGTTTACCGCACTATCTCCGAACTCCCGCAGGGAATAGACCTGGCCGTGGTGATTGTTCCCGCTCCCAAGGTGCAAGAAGTACTGGTTGAGCTGGGCAAAAAAGGAATCCGGGCAGTGGTCATCGAAAGCGCTGGCTTCGCCGAAATTGGCGAGGAGGGCCAAAAAAGACAGGATGCGCTATTGGAAACAGCCCGTGAATATGGAATCCGCCTGCTCGGCCCAAACTGCGTGGGAGTAGTCAATACGGACAATCATTTTGCCACTATTGAAATTATGGACCGAGCGCTGGAACCCGGGCCAGTGGCTATTATTGCCCAAAGCGGGGTTTTTGGAAACATTCTTCTCGATCATCTGCCTGAAGTCGGCCTTAAAATAAGTAAAGTGGCCACGTTAGGCAATAAAATAGACCTGGATGAAGCGGATTTTTTAGAATATTTTACCGCAGACCCGAAAACCAAGGTTATTTTGATCTATGAAGAAGGTGTCAAAGACGGCCGTAGATTTTTAAATGCTCTTCAAAGATCTTGCAGACAAAAGCCCGTTATCATCCTTAAAAGCGGCCGTACCCCCCTTGGCCGGCAAGCCACGCTTTCCCATACGGCGAGCCTCTCGGGTGAAGACTCTTTCTATGATGCTGCTTTTCAGCAAGCCGGAGCGATTCGGGCGTTAAGCCTTTTGGAGATGATTGAAATGGCCAGGGTCTTCTCCACCCAGCCTCCAATGAAAGGAAGAAAAATTGGCATCCTCACCACCTCCGGATCGCTGGGAGCAATGACCGCGGATGCCCTCTACTCCGAAAAAATGGAGCTGGCTTCCTGGAGTTCGGAAACTATCAAAAAAATCTATGAGAATGCTCCGGACTGGGCAAACGTTAAAAACCCTCTCGACGTTGGTCCGAGCGGAATTTTCCCCCTTGCTTTAGGTACGATATTTTCCGACCCCAACCCTGACGGATTTATCCTCATCCCGGTCATCCCCTATGCCGCCATTGAAATCTGGATACGCCTCGGAGTTAATGTCACGGCTTTGATTGGAGACTGGCAGGCCTTGCGACAAAAAATCGAGGGGAAACCTGTAGTAGCTGTGCTGCTGGGAAGCAAGGAGTGGTTGGATCAAGTCCGGGGCCTTTGTGGAGATTCCATCGCAACGGTGAACACTCCGGAAGCTGCGGCCAAAACCCTCTCTGCTCTCTATCGCTTGAGCCATAAATCTAGATTTGATGTATCAGTTTAGCGGTTTGAAAAAATGGCTTGACCGCCTTTGTTGAGGCCCGGGGGTCTGGGCGGAACGCGCCGGAAGCATCGGTTGGGTTTCCGCTTGGCCAAGATGAACTCCGCGCGTTTCCGCCGGAGGAGGCGGGGGCGTTTTCCCCGCCCCACCCTCGAAGAAATCAGCGCCTCATGATTCCAAGCGGACCGCCCAGGCCCCCGGGCCATGGATTCCCTCGGCCCCTACGCCCAACCTCTTTTCAAAGAGCTAAAGTGTTACGATTTGCCTATTTTAGGAGTTTGATGAAATCCCCTGGAAATAAAAGAACAAACCAACTTCCAAGGAATTTAACGGAAGAAAAAGCCAAAATTGTCCCGCGGCATTTCAATTCCATCGCTTCCAAGTACGACCTGATGAATTCCCTCCTGAGTTTTGGCCTTCATCATTACTGGAAAAGAAAAGCTCTCAGGGAATTAGGATTAAAAACCGGGGATCGCATCATTGACGTATGCGGCGGGACTGCGGACCTATCTATGTTAGCAGCAGCGACCATCGGCCCCCAGGGCCGGGTTATTTTATACGACATCAACCGGGCCATGATGGAAGCGGGTAAAACCAAAGTAATTAGAGCTTCGTTTTCCGATAGGGTGCAGTTTATTCAGGGAGATGCCGAACAGATGGCCATAGCTAACGGAGTGTTTGATGCAGCCATGGTTGGTTTTGGAATAAGGAATCTGTCTCAAATGGAAAAAGGCCTGGAGGAGATGCACCGCGTCTTGAAGCCCGGCGGCAGGCTGATGTGCCTGGAATTTTCCAGGCCGACCGCCCCTATCTTCAGATGGCTGTACGACCTCTATTCCTTTCACCTCATGCCCCGCGCTGGTAAAATCCTGGCCGGCTCCAGGGAAGCCTACACCTATCTTTCCCAATCAATCCGGGAATTTCCCCTTCCGGAGGAGTTGGCGGCCATTCTCGAAAAAATCGGTTTTTCCATTGTGGCCTATCACAGACTTACCAACGGCATTGCTGTGGTGCATACGGGAGTGAAGCCCCAATCCTCTTCCCGTCTGGAGACTGTGACGTAACCCAGGCGGGATTGAGGAGTGCGGCGAACAATGTAAGAGCAGCGCCCTGTGGTTGTCCGAGGTAATAGGGGCGGCCAAAGGAGGCCGTCCCTACATTGCCCCAACGATCCGCCTTGGCCGGGATTTTTTACCAATCCATCATTCCTTGGAATATGCTCTGCGGTATAACTCCACAATTTCTTCTTTGGTTGCTTTTCTCGGGTTGTTCCCCGGGCTGCCGCTGGCAAGGGCATCCGCGGCCATCTGTTCCACCACGGAATTGAACTTTTTCTCCTCTACCCCCAATTCCCTGAGGGTGGGAACTTTCAAGTCTATATTCAACCTTTCTACGGCATCAGCCGCGAGGTAAGCGGCATCGAGGACGGACAGGCCTTCGGTGATTTCACCCATGGCCTCGGCAATTTCGGCATAACGTTCCGGGTTCCCTGGAATGCTGAATTCGATAACCGTGGGCAGCAAGGCGGCATTCGATACTCCATGAGGAACATGGAAATAGGCTCCGATGGGCCTGGCCATCCCGTGGACCAAAGCAACGGAAGAATTGGAAAAGGCCATACCAGCTTGCAGAGCCCCGATCATCATGTTCGTCCGGGCCTCGATATTATCCCCGTTGGACCAGGCCTGTCGAACGTTGCCGGCAATGACCCAGATCGCCTGAAGGGCCAGGGTATCGGTTATCGGTTGAGCCTTCACCGAAACAAAAGCCTCAATGGCGTGAGTTAAGGCATCGAGGCCTGTGGCCGCTGTGATTCCCTGGGGCATCCGCATGGTCATCAAAGGATCAACCAGGGCCACCCGGGGCATGATATTGGGGCTGGCAATGAGCATCTTAACATCCCGGGAGGTGTCGGTGATGATAGTAAACTGGGTAACTTCGCTTCCTGTCCCCGCAGTGGTAGGAATAGCAATAAGGGGGGCGCCGGGATTAGGGATTTTATTAGCTCCGGCAAAATCGCTTATCTTTCCGGGATTGGTGGCCAGGGCGGCGATCCCCTTGGCGGCATCGATCGGGCTCCCCCCACCCACGGCAACCAGAAAATCGGCCTGGGTTTCCCTGTAAACCTTCAGCCCTTCCTCCGTATAATCCATGGATGGCTCGCTAATAACCTTGTCATAAATTGCCATAGGAATTCCAGCGATCTCCAGCGAGTTTTTGACATCGTTTAGCAAACCGATTTTTTCCAGGGCATGGTCAGTAACGATCAAAGCCTTTTTTCCCAGGCCTTTGGCAAAAGATCCTGCTTCCCTGGCAGCGCCGGGGCCGTTCACAATCACCGACGGGGTTTTAAATTGATAAGTTTGGGTCATCATTTGCTTACCCTCCTCTCTTTAAAATTTCTCGTTTTTAGGATATTTTAAACTAATCTTCGTATAACAGAAACATGATCATCCGTCAATGTGTCCATTTTTTGCCACCCCCGCAATTCATGAATATAGGTATCAGTTTAGAGTTTTGAAAAAATGGCGGCAACGCCTCTATTTGGGCCCGGGGGCCAGGCCGGAACGCGTCGGAAGCATCGGTTGGGTTTCCCCTTGTCCTCGAGGATAAAAGCCCGTTTCCTCCGGAGGAGGCGGGGGTATCTTCCCCGCCCCATCAACGGAGAAATCAGCGCCTTATGATTCCAAGCGGGCCGGTCTGGCCCCCGGGCCCTGGATTCCCTTGGCCCTAGTGATACACCTTTTTTCAAAGGGCTAAAGTGTTACGAATATAGTTAATTGGATTTCTTTTCTTCAAGCTCGCCAAAAAATGGTAAGTATGATAAAAAGTGGTAAGTAAAAAATATCAGGGCAAGCCGTTGCCTATGGAGTAAAACGCAATGCATCCCGCAACCCACTTACTTCTCGGCTGGATGGCGGCCAACATCAAGCCTCTCGAAAAAAGGGACCGGGGTTTGGTTACGCTTGCCGGAGTCATTCCGGACGTGGATGGGTTGGGTATTGTTGCCGACCTGATAACTCATAAAGGTGAGTTTGTTTGGTATGGCCATTTTCATCACGTTCTGGGCCATAATATAGGTCTCGCCGCCCTAATCGCCATAACCACGATTGCTCTTGCCCGAAGGCGCCTGATTACAGCAGCCCTGGCCATGGCCAGTTTTCATCTGCACCTCTTAGGAGACCTCGTTGGGTCGCGAGGTCCTGATGGCTACCGGTGGCCGATTAATTATTTTTTCCCGTTTTCAAACGCCTGGCAGGCCACCTGGCAAGGACAATGGCAGCTCAATTCCTGGCCCAACATTCTGCTTACGGTCATCCTATTGGCCGGAACGTTCTACCTGGCCTGGAAACGCGGTTATTCCCCGATAGAGCTTGTTTCCGTTCCCGCCGATAAAAAATTTGTGGCCATCCTGCGCAACCGCTTCGGAAATCCAAATAGCTGATTAAACCATGGGGAACGCTGCCGCAATTATATTTTCTGTTTTACGCTTTACTTTTTACTCTTTACGTTTTAGGCTTTTTGTGTCATTTAGCGATTTGAAAAAATGGTATAAAACCCTTTATTGAGGGCCGGGGGTTAGAGCGGAACGCGCCGGAAGCAT
Source organism: Deltaproteobacteria bacterium (assembly GCA_016875165.1). Classification (GTDB taxonomy): domain Bacteria; phylum Desulfobacterota; class SM23-61; order SM23-61; family SM23-61; genus JAHJQK01. The sequence continues at coordinate 12,547 of VGSF01000028.1, read as the reverse complement.
CGGTTGGGTTTCCGCTTGGCCACGAGGACAAAAGATCGTTTCCTGCGGAGGAGGCGGGGGTTCTTGCCCGCCCCATATGCGGAGAAATCAGCGCCTCATGATTCCAAGCGTTCCGCTCTAACCCCCGGCCCCTGGAATCCCTTGGCCCTTACAACACACCTTTTTTCAAAGAACTAAAGTATTCCTTGAGTGGAGGTTATATGACTTTTTTGCCAAACTTGTTCTCCCCCATTAAGATCAAAACTCTGGAACTGGCCAACAGAGCGGTGATGCCTCCCATGGGCACTAACCTGGGAAATGCTGACGCTACGGTCAGCGAAGCCAACCTGGCCTATTTAAAACGCCGGGCCAGGGGTGGGGCAGGCATGATCATTACGGAAATTTCTTCCGTCCACCCTAATGGTTCGGCCATAAACAGCGAACTCGGAGCCTATGACGACCGTTTTATCCCCGGCCTAAAAAAACTCGCGGATGTGGCCCATGCCGCTGGCAGCAAAACAGCTTTGCAGCTGCACCATGCCGGAAGGGAAAGCTTTTATCTTCTTAAACAAGGTAAAGCCATCGCCCCGTCTCCAATCCGCAGCCTGGTCTTCGGTCTGACCCCGCGAGAAATTACTCGTGAAGAAATTCAGGAAATTATTGCAGCTTTCGGCGCCGCGGCTTTCCGCGCGCGGGAAGCGGGCTTTGATGCTGTGGAGGTTCATGGGGCGCATGGTTATCTTTTAACCCAGTTCCTGTCGGCTCTTTCGAACCAGCGCCAGGATGAATATGGCGGGAGCCTGTCCAACCGCAGCAGGTTTATAGTAGAAGTTTTACAGGAGGTGCGCAGGCGCGTGGGCAGTGATTTTCCCATATCCCTGCGCCTATCTGTTGAGGAGTGTATCAAGGGAGGATACACCATCGAGGAAATCCAGTCGATACTCCCGAACTTGGTGAAAGCCGGAGCAGACGTGATTCATGCCTCTCTCGGAACGCACGGGAGCCCGGGCGGCATCACCAGCGCTCCGGCGGAATACGAACCGGGGTTTAATGTCTGGCGGGCAAAGAAAGTTAAAGAGGTTGTCGGCGTGCCCGTTATTGCCGTGGGTCGATTTTCAGATCCGGCCCTGGCCGATGCAGTGATCGGCCGCGGTGAAGCTGACCTGGTGGCTTTTGGACGCCAGTTTTTGGCCGATCCTGATTTTCTTTTAAAGGCCAGGGAAGGGAGGCCGGAGGAAATCCGCAAATGCCTTGCCTGTAATCAGGGTTGTATTGAACGGTTGATCCTGGGAGAAGGGAATATTCGCTGCGCCATAAATCCGGAAACCGGCCAGGAAATCATATACCCTAAAGGCCCGGCGGCAAAGCCCCGAAAAGTTTGGGTCGTGGGTGCAGGTCCCGGCGGATTAACCGCAGCCTATGAAGGAGCCAGGCTTGGCCATAATGTCACACTTTATGAAAAGGAAGAAATACCCGGGGGCCAATTGCGCTTTGCCTGTAAACCACCATGCAAAAGCAACTATGGGGAATGGAGCGATTGGCTTATTTCCCAGGTTAAAAAGATGGGAATAACCGTTCACACAAGCACTACGGTGACCGAACGAATGATTGAAGATGGAAACCCGGATGCCCTTATCCTGGCCGTCGGGGGAGAAATAATCAGGCCGGCCATTGCCGGTATTGACCTTCCCATGGTTTGTGATGCCTGGCAGATTCTCTCAGGCGAGGTTGCTCCCCGGAAGAATGCTGTTGTGATTGGCGGGGGATTGATCGGCATGGAGACTGCGGACTTTTTATGTGAGAAGGGGGCCCAGGTAACAATAGTCGAAACCCTCAAACGTTCACCGGTTCTAAAGATCACCTCCCATGGCTACATGCTGCACAAGCGTTTAAAAGACAGAAATTGCCAGCTTCATTTCAACACTGAGGTGAAGATAATCGCAGAAGGCTCCGTGATCATCGTAAGCGAAGGCCGCGAACAGGTGCTTTCTCCGGTAGACCAGGTAGTTATTGCCGCCGGTCTGAAACCCCGGGATGATTTCCAGCAGTTTTTACAAGCCAGAGGGATTAGCCACTTTGTGATCGGCGACGCCCGCCAACCCCGCCGGATAATAGAATCCACGGAAGAAGGGGCCAGAGCAGCCTGGGATCTCTGATAGGAATAAGCAATGAATATACAACCGATTGGCTTTGTTAAATCGCCGGTCACCGAACAATCCGACGAGAACTGGGGTAAGGTCGTTTCGGAGATTTGCATAGATGAAGCATATGGGCCTGGCCTTAGGGGACTTTCACAATTTTCCCATCTTATCGTCGTTTTTTTTATGCATCAGGCCAAATTTAACTCTGCTTCCGACCTCGTCCGGCGGCCCCGGGGGCGTGCGGACATGCCGGAATCGGGAATCTTCGCCCAGCGAGCCAAGCACCGGCCCAATCCCATCGGGATCACCGCCGTGGAATTGATCGGCATTGAAAAGAATATATTGCGGGTTAGGGGCCTCGACGCCATCGATGGGACGCCTATACTGGACATCAAACCGTATGTTCCCGCTTTCGACCGCGTGCCCCAGCCCATTGTCCCGGAATGGATGGAAAGCTTGATGGAAGGATATTTTTAAATTAGCCACAGAGGACACAGCGCGGCAGAGTCGCAATTAAACTCACCCCCTCCCTACCCTCCCCACTCGAGGGGGAGGGTCAGGGTGGAGGGAAGATTTAATTGCTTAACAAAAGAGCTTCTTGCAAAAGTCCTTAATTTACCCTTCGACAGGCTCAGGGTGAACGGGCTTAGGTTGAAATTATTTAGTTTTTCCGTTCGTGGTGAGCCCTTCGACTCACCGTTCGCCCTGAGGTTCTCGAAGGGTGAACGGTTCGCTCAGGACAAGCTTGTCGAACCACAAAAAAATACTTTTGCAAGAGGCTCAAAATTTAAAGATTTTGCACGGTAGCAGTACAGAGATCGCAGAGTTTTAAAAACGCTGATTAAGGATAAATAAAGAATACGCGTTAAGCGCCCAAAATTAATGAAGATGCTAAAAGGTGCCAAAAAGGAATTTCCTATAAAATTAAATTGATGGGGTCGTAAAAAGTTCCGCTTTCGTCATTGCGAGGAGTTCCGCCAATGCGGGACGACGAAGCAATCCCGTATTTTCAAATACTTATAAAAACGAGATTGCTTCACTTTCGCTCGCAATGACTCTTCTGCCGACTTTTTACGAAATTATCAAATTAGCCACTTCATCGCCAAGGAGGGAAATAATTATGATTATTGATCGGATAGAAAATGCCTCAATGTATTATGGGGTAAACAAAAGACTGGCCGCTGCCTTTGATTACCTGAAGAATACAGACTTTTCCAAGATTGAACCGGGGAAGTATGAAATCGACGGCTCCCATGTCTTTGCTCTCGTCCAGCAGTACGATACAAAGCCAAAAGAAAAAGGCCGCTGGGAAGCCCATCGGCGGTACATGGACGTCCAGTATGTTTTAAAAGGCGTGGAACTTTTCGGGTACTCCCACCTGGAGGATTTGAAAGCTATCAATTACGATGAGGGCAAGGACTTTCTGACGCTCGAAGGCGAGGGGAATTTTTTCACAATTCGCGCCGGAACGTTCCTAATCCTTTTCCCCCAGGATGCCCATATGCCGGGCATCGCAGTTTCCAGCCCTCAGCCGGTCATGAAAGTCGTGGTAAAGGTTTCGCTCTTTTAAAGCAGCTCAAGAGCTGCGGCCATGGACACTCCGCCGCCGCCGCATAAGGTGGCCAGCCCCAACGTCTTCCCCCGCTTCTTCATGGCATGAATCAACGTTACCATAATACGGCATCCCGTCGATCCTACGGGGTGCCCGAGACCCACGCCGCCACCATTCACATTCGTTATCTCCCGGTTCAACCCTAACTGTTTTTCAACTCCGACATACTGCGCCGCAAAAGCTTCATTCACCTCTATCAACTCAAAATCAGAAAGTTTTAAACCAGACCTGGTCATCAGGTCTTTGACTGCAGGAACCGGACTCAAACCCATCACCGAGGGATGGCATCCACCCCGGCCAAAAGCCTTAAAACGAGCCAGCGGTTTTAACCCCAAATCTTTTGCTTTTTCAGCAGACATGATCAACATTGCGCTGGCCCCATCGTTTATTCCCGATGAATTCCCGGCGGTCACTTTCCCTGTCTCTGGAACAAAAGCTGGTGGCAACTTGGCCAAATCAGCCCTGGTAAGGCCGGGCCGGAAGTGCTCATCCTTATCATAAAACAACGGCGGCTTCCCTTTCTTCTGCGGAATCTCCACCGGCACGATCTCCTCTTTAAAATCTCCTTCCTTTGTGGCCCGCTCCGCATTGTTGTGGCTGCGCAGGGCCACATCATCCATCTCCTCGCGGCTTATATTCAACATCTGCGCGACAAATTCCGCCGTCAGCCCCATAATGTACGGCTTGCCTTTATATAATTCCAAAGGCATCCCTTCCTTCACCGGCCCTTTTTCCGGGCCGGGTAATAAATGCGACCCGGCATGCAGGCCATGAATGATATCGTCCACAAAGACCTGGTCCTGTAAACGGCATCCCCACCTGGCATTCGGAACCGAATAGCTAACCCCGGACATATGCTCCACCCCGCCGGCCAGGATAACATCAGCCATTCCACCCCGGATCAATCCCATACCCGAAAGCACCGCCTCCATCCCCGATATGCAAACCCGATTTACGGTGACCGCAGTCACTGTGTCCGGAATCCCGGCCATGATGGCGGCAACCCGGGCGACGTTTAAAGCATCCACGGGCTCCATGCAGCAGCCGAAACGGACATCGTCGATAATGCCGGAATCAATACCGGAGCGCCTGATCGCTTCTTTCATGGCCACGCTTGCCAGAACCGCGGCATTCAGATCCTTAAGGCTCCCCCCAAATGCTCCAATGGCCGTGCGGCAGGCCGAAACTACAACGACGTCTTTCATAATTGAACCTCCAGAATTCAAAAGTTTTTCTTCCCGATTAGCACCCATTATTTCCTTTTAATTTGCCTCAATATAGAACAAAAGCGCCGGCACGTCAACCCAACATTACCTTTCATTATAAACGATGGCCGAACCTCTCCTCAGTTTTCTGGCAATGACGTTCTGGGGACCTTTGAGAAGAAACAAATCCTCTTTCTTCATGTATTGACAATAGCTTTTCAGGACATGGAAATTCTGGGTGGGTTGACCATCTTTCTCCAGAAGCAAGCGGCAAAAGGTATAGTCAATTTCAAGAAGGAGGAAATGTTCGAAATACATTGAATCAACCGAGATTTTCTTTGCAACAACGGATAATGCATATCCTCAAACAGCCGCCTTTACCAATTTGACGGTCTCCTGCCCGCCTTTGGGATTACAGAAAAGTTTACTTTGCACCCACGGTTTATATAAACAAAACCTAAGAAAGGCGACTCACCATAGAGGGCACAGAGGAAATTTAATATAACAAGGACATAAACTCTTTTTCTCTGCTTTACTCTGTGCACTCGTTAAGTGAAAACAATACAGTATTTTAGATGACCAATTTATTACATGATAACACAGCGCGGCAGAGCCGCAACCAAAAGTAAGCTTTGCTCAGGGCCACGCGCGATCACAGAAATCCCCCCTGCCCCCCTGAAGCTGTGAAAAAATTAGCGTTGCTGACAAAATCAGTTTTTCTCGTTGTCCAGGGGACGGGAAAATTCGCGCCGCCAAAATCGGCGGAACAGGAATGATCGCACAACGGATACCCTGCCTTCCGCGAAGGGACGCAGGCAACTTGGAACAAAACTATGTAAATACATAGGGATTGGCCTTCGGGCCTAACCGCAGTCGAGTCCACCACCGGCAACAGGGAGAGCGCTGCCTCATTTTGGCAAGCAAATTTCTCTGGGCCCTGGACATGGGTGGCGCCTCCCCTTTCCCCCTACCCCAATTTTTTCACAGCTTCGGGGGGTTGGGGGGGATTTTCAGGGGCCAGTTTCCAAAAACATTTGCTTAACAAAAGTTAAAGAGTTTGCACGTTAGTAGTACAATGAAAAAATTGAGCTTATTTTCTTTTTTACTATGAAATTATTCTCAGTGTTCTCTGTGGTTGAAAAGAATCGCACAATTTAGGTAAAAGAAACCGAATCAGTTTTGTTCCGGTTTGGCACGGCGCAGGTGTTTGATTTTGCTGCGGCGATGTTTGCTCTCCAGCCGCCGTTCCTTAGACGCCAGCGTGGGCTTTGTCCTTTTGCGGATTTTGGGCCTTTGGGCGGCCTGGCGGACCAGACCCACCAGGCGGGCAACAGCGTCCTTTCGGTTTTGTTCCTGGGTGCGGAACCGCCGGGCATCGATGATCAGACAACCTTCCTTGGTCATACGCTTTCCGGCTAAACGGGTAAGGCGTTCCCGAACGTCTTCGGGCAGGGAAGGGGAATGGGCCACATCGAAGCGGAGCTGCACAGCCGTGGCGACCTTATTGACATTCTGCCCGCCCGGGCCGGAGGCCCGGATGAATTGTTGATGAATTTCTGCCTCATCGATCGTGATCGTGCCGGTAACTCGAATCATGTCTTAATTGTACGCCGGGCTGGATTCTCTGGCAAGCGCCGGTTCTCCCCCGACCAAGAAGGCATTTTTACGGGGCATTTGATCTTCATCCTGCATCTCTAACTGCGGAGGGACCAATCAGTCTGTCATCATGGCGCATGTCAGGGACAGGGTCGCGATCCATATGGTAAAAGGGCCGGATGATTTTGACAAATTCCTGAATGAACAACTCCAGCGGCTGGCGACCCGGTATGTGGATTTTTATTTGCTCCATGGATTGGGAAAGCAAACCTGGACAAAAATTAAAGAGCTAGGAGCCCTCCGATTTTTGGACAGGATACTCAGGGACGGCCGGGCTCGCTTTGTGGGTTTTTCTTTTCACGACGACATCAGGTTATTTAAAGAGATCGTGGATGCCTACCATTGGGCGATCTGTCAGATTCAATACAATTATTTGTATCATCTGCCTCCCAATTCGTATGAATCGCAAGTTAACTCAGAAAGAACGTCCCTCTTGACTAAGGTCAAAGCCTCTTGGCCCCCTGCTCCTTCACCAAATAAGCATTGTAAACCACATACAATAAAAACAAGGCCTTCCCGCTTCTAAAGTGTCCAGTATCTGGTACACGTTCCACAGCGTCGGCTGAACTGACTTGTTTAGCCCTTTAAATCTCGAATATCCAGGGCTATGTTAAGAGCCCTATTAAGCTCTTCGGTTTTTTGTGGAGAGAGCGATCCGACAAAGTTGGTCAGAAGCGACTTAGGCAAACTTACAAGCTCATCACAGTGAATACTGCTATCGTTCTTCAATCCCTCATTCACACCGACTAGTACTTGAGTGGAAAGACTGTCATGGGTTGAATAAATCGGGGCGCAAATGACGGTGGAAAAACGAGAATCGATGAGAACTTGGCGGCTTACAACAACAAAAACTCTGGATTTTTTGGGATCCTTGGCTGAAGGGTTAGCGACACGATACAATTCACCACGTTTCACAGATCGACCTGATAGGTAAGAACATCCGCTGCTTCTTGGTTTAGATAATCCGCACGCAGATTGATAATCTCAAGGTCTCTGGCATCTTGCTGACTGTGGATCAATTGAATAATAAAAGCCCGAACAGCATCTTCGATGAATTTGGACCGGTTTTTGTATTCCCCTGTATATTCGTCGATTGCTTTCAGCAAATCTTCAGACAAGGTTATAGATGTCTTGACTTTCATACTATAAAAATACCCCAAAAAGAATACCTTGTCAACAAAATTTTTATAGCCCTGAAATCAATTGCTATTTGTGTTATTTGGGCTAACGGGGCTGCGGATCAACGGCGGGCGGACGCGCGAGCTGGCTCGCGTGGATGAACATCAGCTGCAGCCGCTTTATGGCCGGCGCGAAGCATCCGGGCCATCGACCAAACTCACCAGCCGTAACAGTTTAGGGAAAATCTGGACGTTGGTTCAAAGACAACTTATTAATGCCGACGATTAATTTTTGATTGTTTTCCGAATTGCCATACACCTCTTTTTTGGCCGCTCCAATTCCCCCTCTTCTTCTATTTACCCACGGGGAAAGTTGCTTTTGAACCAACGTCCCATCTTTATTTTCATGATCTGGGCCGCGTCGCAGCAAGGGTGTGTGAAATATTCGGGTTGAAGGAAGAGGATATCCTCTCGAACGGTAAACAGCAAAGGAAGGTAAAGGCAAGGGGTCTACTTTGTTTTTGGGCCGTCAGAGAGTTGGGAATCTCACTGACCGATCTGGCCAAGCTCCTTAAACTGAGTGTTCCGGGGATTGGATACTCGGTAGAGAGAGGCGAAAGCGTTGCGCGTGAGAACGGCTACCAGTTAGTTGAGTGACTATCTTAGAATCTTAAGGGCGTCCCTTTTTCCATACGTCCCTTTTTCCATAGTCCCGCGATTTCAGCAAATGTCAAACCTTCAAGACGTTTCTGCTGAGCGAATAATTGCCATTCGTTTAGTGTTTTCTTCTTTTGTATTTGTTTTTCAATCTGTTCAGCATCCCCTAGAAGCGATGACAGTTCAATAATCTCAATTCTCTTTGGACATTCCTTCCAGTTGTGTGTCCAACATACGATGACATCAACTTCCGATGGATCGTGGGCGTGCGTTTTAAACGCCCGACTGTCATATTCGAATTCGATCCTGACTTCCTCCCAGCGATTGTTACCGACTTTTCTCCGGGCTAAACAATCTGATTGGATAGACTCGATCTTAAAATCAAACGTGTCATGAAGAAGGCCAAAAAGATAGACAACGCCGAGTTCATTAACAGGCGCACAAGAAAGAGACTTGAATGCTATTTTGTCTCCAAATATGCGTTTACGGTTTGCAGTGGTCATCATTCATCCTTGCCCCAACGCCGGAATTAACGGGCGGCTACTCGCCGTCCCGTTGAATGACTCGTTAGATGCTTCTTTGATTTAAATTTCAGAGGGTATTTTTCAGGATGTTCGAGATTGTCAATTTCAAGGTCAACATCCAAATCAGGCCAATATAAATGATAACCGTGAAGCAGTTGAACATTTTGTATTGAACTTATTGTCTGGTCTTTAAAATATGGATAGTCCATATAGCTCAGAAAATATTCCTTTTCCTTTACATACAGCCAAATACCGAAAGGGGTTATATTTTCAACGCTTACTGAAATGCTTTTGCCATGCTTTAGTGATTTCATTTTTATGCTCCTCAACGATTTTTTGAATTTCGTTTAATCTTCTTGGCGTTAACCTATGTGATACAGCCAATGACACTATCGGCTCTATCCAGAATTTAGCCTCACCATCCTCACACGTCACATGGATATGGATTCTATCTTCTTCATTTGAAAGAAAATAAAATCTATATCCTTTTTCTCTGAAAATCGAAGGACTCATACAGCCCTATTTTACCATCAAAAGGTCGAGGCAAGCCAGATATATCTTTGTGCCGTGTAATCACCAGATGCCCCATGCCCTTGCTCTGTTTGGGCGGCAAAGCTTTCTCAATAGTAACTCGATAGATTTGTTTATCATTGGGGATTATTGGCGATAATACCCTAAGCTTTTTTGAACCGCCTGCCCGACCCTGTAAAGCATCCATAATGTCTTTTAGCCTGTTGTCTATGTCATGAAAAGAGATCCCTGTGCCGTCCATGTAGAGCTTTACTTTGAGTTCAAGCTTGTCCGAAGGATCATAAGCTATACCCGCCTTGCTTGCTGCTGACAATATGATGGCATGCAATGTCTGCCGCCAAGAATTTCTCGGAGATTGATATTCGGGTATTCGAACTGATAATTTGAATTTGCGTTTTGCCATTTTTGAGCATCTAACGGCGAGCGGGGCACCGCGCAGCTCGCCGTTCGCGTTGCGCGCAGCGCGACGCGAACGCGAGAACTCAGCGGTAGCCAGCCGCATAGCGAAGCGGTGCGGGTGACTGTCCGATGGAGTGACTCGTTATGCATTTTATAGATTTATGCAATCAATTTCCAAATTGGGTGGTGCCCATATAGCTTCAATTAATTTCTCGGCATAAGCCAAAATAGCGCAATACAGAAAAACGCAGTCATGCAAGCCGATAACCAGAAGAACCAACTTGAAACGCCGACAGTTAAGCCTATGACTATGATTGTCAATGTTACTAATGCATTATCTATCACTCCAAATTTCAGGATCGCTATGTTCTTAATTGGATCTCGGTAGGCATACCAATAGGCAACCCCGACTGCACTAACGACAGCTCCAAACAGTCGAAGAAATATCGGATCGTCCGGCATAGTTATGCCAAATAACGCTAAAAACGCTGGGGGCGCCAATAGAGCAGGTAAGCCCCAGACCAAAAAGGTCACAATCACTTTGACCAGAAGAACTTTGCGTAACCATAGGCTTTGCTGTGACGTATTCATTCTATTTTTCTCCTTCGTATCTATGATTTCTTCATTTTTTATCGCATAATGCGGAGTTGAGCAGTGCCCCGGAGGGGCATCTGTTCGAACTCCTTGTTCTCCCCGAGCGGAACGAGGGGAAGGAGTTCGAACCCTGCTCAACTCCGCATTCCCCCCGAGCGAAGCGAGGGGGGAATGGGCCGGATGAACGGCGCATTAGCGTCCGTTCGATCCGGGTTGATGGGCCGCGCTTCGCGGACCATCAACCCTCCGCTCATCCGGCCCAATGGCACGACGCGAAGCGTCGGGCCATCGCCCAGGGTGAGGCGCGCAGCTTTTCTGCGTCGCCTCCACCCTGTTGTTAGACATATCTCTACGATAATCTCTTGATGATTCTTTTAGCGAGGCCATCTTCAATTTCTTTATGTCTTGGAATAGGTTGACTCTTACTCGTTTGAGGATTTTTGTACCAATCATGGTTCGCACCATGACGCACAAAAACACAACCAATTGAATTAATGATTCTAAGTAGTTCTTCCCTTTTCAAATTGCCACTTCCAATATATGAAAAGGTTCTGCATCGGGCACTAAACCTTTCCTAATATCTTCATAGATTTCTATTAAATTGTCTCTCAATTCTTCCAAAGTCTTTCCTTGGCTTTCATAGTCGGGATATTCCTGGATATGTCCCACAAACCATCCTTTTTCCTCTTTATATACAATATTTACTTTCATAAATTTCTCCTTTCCTTTTCCTTGATTATTTATGTCTAATGCGGAGTTGAGCCGTCCCCCGAAGGGGGATCGGTTCGAACTCCTTGTTCTCCCCGAGCGAAGCGAGGGGAAGGAGTTCGATACGGCTCAACTCCGCATTCCCCCCGAGCGGAGCGAGGGGGGAACGATCTAAATGAGGCGCAGGGTGACCAGCCTTTGAAAAAAACTGACAGGGTTGATTCCTGTCGCCTTGATTTGGTTGTTGTACGCCGCATTTCTTCTTTCTTATTTGATTCTTATTATTTTGTGTTGCTCCAAGAGAAGTAGAAAAACTCTCTTAGCTTTAAAAGAGAAAGCCTGTACCCTTGCTATCACTTCTTTTATTTTTTGGGAATAGAGAGAACAAAATTGTTTCGAAACTGGCCAGAAGTCGATAACTATGACGAGAGTGCATCCCGAGTAGTCCTTTTGAGATTTCTTCATACAAATATCTTGAATAAATGTAGAAAGGCGATCGATATCGGCACCAGGACTGAAGACATCGGTTTGTCCGTATCCCTGAGAAACAACGAGCTTGGCATCTTCCGCTTCAGATTTCCAGTCATCAGGAAATGTCAGTTCAATATATTCAACAATATTGCCGTTATTATCTTTTACGATTGCATCATACCCCTGATTCCCGAGTACCGGCTGTACAGTGCATGAATTCTCGTAAGCTTTTAACGCGAATACACTAAGCGGAACAATTTCCTTAATAAAGACATTGTAAAGTCCTTTGCGCTGAATCGCGTTGTGACGCTCAGTCCTATCCGACTGTATCTTCTTTTTACGCTGAGTTACAAACTGACGTAAGCCGCGAGGTGAGCGCGGCGTTTGTATATCATTTTCTGTAATCATATTCTATTTGTGAAAATGGGGTCAGGCAATTGTTGTGAAAATGGGGTCAAAAATGGGGTCAGGCAATTGTAATAAAGTATTTTTTCTTTCCTCTTTTTCGCAGGTTCTTTTCCATGATTTCCACCCTTCCTGCTAAATCCATATCGCGCAAAAGCTGATTTTCGATTTTCATTACCCCCAAGCTCATCGTCATTGCCTCGCGGTTAAAATACCGGGCAATTTCTTTGACTCGCGTGCCGGTCAATTTTCTCGCTAAATAGGCCACCAAGTTCCGACCCAATGCCCCCCGCCGATCTCGCGTCAAAGAATACAACCGATCTTGAGGAATCTCTATTTGACGCATAACCTCCTGGGCTATTTCTTCCAGCGGAATTTCCAAAAGAAAAAGCTCTTCCCTCTTCTTCAAAGCCTCGTGTGAAAATGGGGTCAGGCAATTGTAATAAAGTATTTTTTCTTTCCTCTTTTTCGCAGGTTCTTTTCCATGATTTCCACCCTTCCTGCTAAATCCATATCGCGCAAAAGCTGATTTTCGATTTTCATTACC
>VGSF01000027.1:27500-50535 GCA_016875165.1 Deltaproteobacteria bacterium | reverse complement strand
TTATGTTTTCGCATGAGAAATTCATAGCATTATTTTTACACCCTTTACAAGTCATAAAAACCGCATAAATAAAGGGCTATTTGATATTTTTAGGCTTATTTTTACCCACACGATTTGGAGAAGACCCTAATTATGAAATCACCGGATTTTTTTCGAGAGGTGGAAAGGGGTAAAATATTACCCCTCTATTATTTTTACGGGCCGGAGAGTTGGTTAGTCGAAGAGGCCCTGAATAAAATAAGGAAAAAGGCCCTTAACCCGGCAACACAGGAATTTAATCGGGAGGTGTTTGACGCCCAGGAAAGTTCTCTTAACGCAATTCTCCAGAGTTTGCAGGTTTTCCCGGCGCATTCTCCCAGGCGGTTGGTGGTCATCCGCCAGGCGGATGTCCTTTGGAAGAAAAGTCCAGCCCCTTTCATCGAGTATTTCTTAACCCCGAATTCCTCAACCTGCGCGGTCTTCATCGGCGAGAAAGCTGACCTGCGCACGAAATTTTTCCAGGCTCTGGAGAAAAATGGGGCAGTCATTCCTTTTTACCATCCCTATGAAACAGAACTGATTCGCTTCGTCCGCTCTCAGGCGGAACAATTAGATTGTTCAATATCCGAAGAAGCCCTTTCCATGCTGTTGGAGCGGGTTGGGCCCAACCTGAGAGATCTCCAACTTGAGCTGCAAAAATTATCCTTAAAACCGGGAACAAAAAAAAATATTAAGGAAGAGGATGTCCTGGCCTTGACCGATGACATCCGCGAGGAAGGCCCATTTGAACTACCGAGAGCTGTCGGACATTTGGATTGGAAAAAAGCCTTCCGTCTTGTGCAGAAGAACTTACAGCAGGGAGATTCACCCCTGCTACTTCTTTCCTTAATCATCCGCCAGTTCCGTTTGCTTAGGAGGGCTCGGGAGTTAAGGGAAGAGGGTTGCTCCAGGAAAGAGGTGGAAGCCAAACTTAGAATTATGCCCCAGCGGGCGGATGACTTTTGGAAACAGGCGGATAATTTTTCTCCGTCCACACTAAAGAAAATCTGGCCGCTCACCCGGGAGGCTGATCAGGAACTGAAATCCAGCCCCGCGGATAAGGGGGTCATTCTGGAAAAATACTTATGGAATTTGCACTTTCTCGGACGGAGTGAGGTGCGAAAATCGCCAAGGAGATGAGAACAATTTGGTTTTGGGCCACAGATGAACGCCGAAAAATAGGATACGGAATACACGGAATACAGAAGTCAGAAGTCAGAATTAAGAATAAATAATCCGGGGAATGGCTTCGGTCTTCTGACTCCTGTATTCCCTTTTTCAGCTTTTAATAAATAAGGCGTCTTGAAAAAGTTTCAAGCCTGAGGGGCCAGGGCATTTACCTTTTTGGTCAACCGGGAAATTTTTCTGGCCGCCGTTTTCTTGTGCAGGACTTTCTTCGATGAAGCTTTCTGGATGAGCGGGATGGCGCGAGTTAAAGCCTTTTGCGCCTCTTCGAGGTTTTTCTCTTCTACGGCCTTCAAAAGCTTTTTGGAATAAGTTTTAACTACAGATTTAACAACGGTATTACGCAGCTGTCGTTTTTTACTCTGACGGGCCCTTTTCTGGGCTGATGCATGTGTGGCCAAGATACCTCCTTTGGGATCATTCTGTTTTTATTAAATAATAAAGCAGGATGAATGTCAAGTATTTTTGAAATGGGACGCAGATTCACCCTGTTTGATATTTACTAACAGGTAAACGTAGAAAAAAGAATTCAGAATACAGAAGTCAGAATTCAGAATAAATTCTTCTGTGATTGACTCCTGATTCCTGTATTCTTTTGATCAGCGTTTATCTGCGTAAATCTGCGTCCTAATAAAAGCCTTATGGTCGATCATAAAAAAATAGCCAAGGCAGCCAGCGTAGTCGGGGGAGCGACGCTCCTTTCCCGGATCTTCGGTTTTGTTCGGGATATGGTAGTGGCCAAGCTCTTTGGAACCGGCCTGGCCACGGACGCCTTTTTCGTGGCTTTTCGCATCCCCAATCTCCTCCGCCGGTTGGTGGGGGAGGGGGCCCTCACCGCTTCCTTTATCCCGGTTTATTCAGAATATATCAACCAGAAGTCCAGGGAAGAGGGGGATGAGTTAGTCAGTGTGGTTTTTTCCGTCCTGACCGTCGCCCTGGTCATTTTGACTGGCCTGGGCATCCTCTTTTCACCCTGGATCATCAAAGTCATGGCCTACGGGTTTTCCCAGGATCCGGAGAAATTCAAGCTGACCGTATTGCTCACCCGAATTATGTTCCCCTACATTTTCTTTATCGGCCTGGTGGCCCTGGCCATGGGGGTGTTGAACTCCTGGAAACACTTTACAGCCCCGGCGCTGGCTCCAGTGCTTCTCAATATTTCGATCATTGCCTGCGCCCTTTTCTTCCATGAAATCATGAAAGAGCCCATTCTATCTTTGGCTGTTGGCGTTCTATTGGGCGGGCTGGCCCAGCTCTTTTTTCAGGTTCCTTTTATTCGCAGGAAAAAGATCGCGGTGCAGTTCATTTTCCGCCTTGCCCACCCGGGAGTAAGGCGCATCGGGTTGTTGATGGCTCCTTCTGTTTTAGGTCTGGGCGTAACCCAGCTCAATGTATTGATCAGCACATTCCTGGCGTCTTATCTTCCCGAAGGGAGTGTTTCCTACCTCTACTTTGCCGACCGGCTTTTGGAATTCCCCATGGGAATCTTTGCCATCGCCATCGCCACCGCTGTTCTACCGGCCCTCTCTGAGCAGACCGCCAGGAATGACATTCAGGGCATGAAAGAGACTTTTTCTTTCTCCCTGCGGCTTGTATTTTTCGTTACCCTGCCGGCAATGGTTGGTCTCCTTGTCCTCCGCATACCCATCATAAACCTTTTGTTCCAGCGGGGCGCTTTCAGCGTCCACTCAGCCGAAATGACCGCCCAGGCCCTCCTCTATTATGCCCTGGGTCTGGCTGCTTTTGCCGGGGTGCGCATCGTCGTACCGGCCTTTTATTCCCTTAAGGATACTAAAACGCCGGTGAAAGTGGCTTTTTTAGCGCTTTTGGCCAACGCCGGGTTCGGGGCTGTTCTGATGTTTCCTCTAAAACACGGGGGTTTAGCTTTGGCCACGTCCCTGGCCGCGGGGTTGAATTTCACGCTGCTGGTGATTCTGCTCAGGAAAAAGTTAGGAATGATGGGGGGCAGGAAAATCATCCGCTCCTTTTTACAAAGTCTGGGGGCCTCTCTGGCCATGGGTGTTGCCGCTTATGCTGTATGTTCCGGCGGTCCCTGGCAAACCGACGGGGCCACCCCTGAAAAGATTATCCTTCTGCTGGGGGCCGTGCTCACGGGGATTTTAGTTTATGGCGGAGTTAGTTATGCTCTAAAGAGCGAAGAAATGTACGCCGCACTGGAGATAATCAGGAAAAAAATTGGGGCGAAGCGTGAAAGAGAATTTTAATAGTTCAATAATACCTTGACAAATTGACAATAGTTTTGGATTTACTTGAAATTTATGATTAATTTGTCAAAAAAATCTTTATCAAAACTTAACAAATGACAATTTGACAAAAAAATGTAACCAAAGCCTGCTTTCTCCTCCTTTCCCAAAAATCAATTTTAAAAAACATCATCATTCCAATATATTATCAATCTAATCAAGCTTTCCTTCTTGGCACCAGCCTTGCTAATCTAAACAACAGGAACCAAATTACCATCGCCAATTTAAATACTGAACTGGTCACCGGCAATTTGTAACGCCCAAAGCGCAACTGAAAATTATGATTATGGAATTCGATATAGTCGGCCGGGATTTCAAGAAGGCCGGAGAAGCTTCTTTTGAAATAAAAAATCGTCTGAAACGGTTAGGTCTCCCTCCCGACATCATCCGGCGCATAGCCACGGCAACTTATGAAGGAGAGCTTAACGTTATCATTTATGCCCACAATGGAAAAGTAAGAGTTTGTGTCGAAGATAAATGCGTTGAGGTAACGATTGATGACGTAGGACCAGGCATTCCGAATATTCAGCTCGCCATGAAAGAGGGATATACAACTGCTCCACCCCATGTTAAACAACTTGGGTATGGCAGCGGCATGGGCCTGCCCAATATCAAGAAAAATGCCGATTGGATGGAAATCCGATCTGAAGTTAATCAGGGAACTAATTTGAGGTTTAGAGTCAATATAAATGAAGGCGTAAGGCGCAAAGTGTAAGGCGCAAAGTGTAAGGCGCAAGGAAATATTCAATTATCAATGGTCAATTAGCATTGATGGTTTCATAAAAAGTCGTCACTAAGCCTGCCCTGGAATGTCGTAATCCGGGGGTGAAAACCGGAGTCCAGAAAATTGATAACTATTTGAAAAGACTGGATTCCGGCTTTCGCCGGAATGACGGAAAACAGCATTTTAATACTTTTTACGAGATCATTAGCATTGGGCGATAGACGATGGGCAATGGACAATTACCAACTGGGGAAAAAAGGCGCAAGGTATAAGGTGGAAAGCAAAAATCAAAAGGAAAAGAACGGGGGATGAAAACGTCGGCCCAAGCGGAGCCTCTTCTGTTTCTGAACAAAGAGCGTTGCCGGGGATGCACGCACTGCATCCGGGTCTGTCCAACCGAGGCCATCCGGATTCGCCGGGGAAAAGCCGAAGTCATGGTGCACCGCTGCGTGCAATGCGGAGAGTGCCTCCGGGTATGTCCGCGGGAAGCCTGGGAGGCACGTTCGGGTTTTTATGCCCAAGCTACGAAGGAAAGAAAAATCATAGCTGTCCTGGACCCAACGGTATTCTGGCAGTTTGGCGGAAAAACTTCTCCCCGGAGAATAAGGGAAGCGTTCCTGGAAATTGGGTTTACCGATGTTCAGGATTTAGGCGAAGCCCTGGGTAGGTACGCAGCCGCTGTCTCTTATTATCTGTCTTCGTATGATAAACCTGTTCCACCTATTTCTGCAACCTGCCCGGCAGTTTCCCAGTTAGTCCAGGTAAAATATCCAGGGCTGATCGAAAATCTGGTTCCGGTCATCCAGCCTTTCTCTATCATGGCCGGGAATTTTAAAAGAGATGACCGGGGAAATTCAGGAGACGGCCTGTATTATATCGTCCCCTGCCTGGCCCGGGCAGACTCGGTTATGGAGCTCTTGACGAAAGAAGGAATGATCTCTGCCGGGGCTGTTCCTCTGCTCGATGTTTATAACGATTTGAAAAGCGCGCTCTTCCGAAAAAAAGAAGCTTTCGTTGATTCTCCTGTAAAGAAGACGACTATTGCCGGAATGAGGTGGGCCGCTGCTGGCGGCGAAAGCCAAACTCTAAGAATGCCGGCAACCCTAATCGTCGACGGCATTCACCGCGTAGTTAGGGTGTTTGAATTGGCGGAGAGCGGGCTTCTGGATGATGTGCGGTTTATTGAAGCCTGGGCTTGCCCCAGCGGGTGCCTGGGGGGACCGCTTAATGTAGAGGACCCTTTTTTAGCGAGATACTATTTAACGGAGTGGATAAGAAAAAACGAAATAAAAGTTGGAGAGGAAACCAGGGAGGAAGTTGTTTGGGAGATCGATAGTTTGCGCCTGGATTCTCCTCTGAATCCGCGGCCCGGGTTGCGCTTGGATGCGGACCTGAAAATTGCCATGGAAAAATTGCGGTTCATTGATGAGACGGTTAAAAAATTTCCCGGGATCGACTGCAGCGCCTGCGGATGCCCAAGCTGCCTGGCTTTAGCCGAAGATATAGTCCAGGGCCATGCCCGGGAGAAAGACTGCATTTATTTAATGAAGGAGAAGAATTGAAAATCATGTATTCTTCACCTTTTTTTAATCATTGTTTTAAAACTTTGTGATCAATGTGGTCTCTTTGGCTAATTTTGATGATCTCGTGAAAAGTATTAAAATGCTGAATTCCGTCATTCCGGCGAAAGCCGGAATCCAGTCTTTTCAAATAGTTATCAATTCTCTGGACTCCGGTTTTCACCCCCGGATTACGACATTCCGGGGCAGGCTTAGTGACGACTTTTTACGAAACCATCAATTTTAATTTTAAAAAAATATAAAGCGGGTGAACGATCTATGAAACTCAAAGATTTAGCAGAAAAGATGGGATGGGAGATAGTGTCCCGGAACGTGCCGGTTGAAGCCGAGGTTAAATCCGGGTATGCTTCCGATCTTTTGAGCGATGTTCTGGCGAATTCCATCGAAGGGGACCTGTGGGTGACTCGCCAGACCCATTTGAACATCGTGGCTATCGCGGTGATGCGGGACCTTTCCGGGATCCTGCTGTCCAATGGGGTTAAGCCGGATCCGGAAACCGTGGAGAAGGCCGTGGAAAAAATGGTGCCCATCTTTCGCACCAATCTCCCTACCTTCGAGGCCGTGGGTCGCCTTTATCAATTAGGAATTTCAGGAGAGCGGTGAGGGATGCAAGAGCTCTCGATGCATATTCTGGACATTGTCCAGAATTCCCTGGCGGCTGGAGCTACCCTGGTAGAAATCAGGATCCGGGAGAGTCTCGCGGAAGACATTTTGATGATCGAAGTGCAAGACAACGGCCGGGGAATCCCCCAGGAGGTATTGAACAGGGTGATGGACCCTTTTTTCACTTCGCGGATTACCCGGGAAACCGGGTTGGGTCTTTCCCTATTAAAAGAAGCCACGGAGCTCAGCGGAGGTTGCCTGAAAGTCCAGTCCGAAGAGGGCAGGGGAACGCGGGTAATGGCCTGCTTCCAGTTAGATCATTTTGACCGGGCCCCGTTAGGGGATATGGGAGAAACCGTGGGGGTGATCATCTCGGGCAACCCCGCAGTGGATTTTTTTTACGAGCATCAGGTTGATGGACAGATATACGTTCTGGATACAAGGGAGATGCGTAATATTTTGGGACCGATCAAGCTGGAGGATCCTTTGGTTTTGGACTTTGTGCGGCAGGACATTCAGACGGGATTGAAGAAGATTGGAGCAGCCACTTTTCCAAAAGTCATGGAGGTGTTGAGGTGAATGTCGAAGAATTGAAAAGGATCAGGGAAAAATCTCAAAAAGAGATGGACCTGCGCAGCGGCGAGAAGGCCATCAAAGTAGTGGTAGGCATGGCCACGTGCGGCATTGCCGCTGGAGCCCGACCCGTGATGGCGGCAATTAAGGATGAGTTAGCCAAACAGAATGCTAAGGACGTGTCCGTGACCCAGAGCGGCTGCGCCGGTTTCTGCGAGCAAGAGCCGCTGGTGGATGTGTTCCGGCCAGGGGAAACAAAAATAACCTATGGCAAGGTCAATCCCGATAAGGCGCGGAAGATCGTAGTAGAGCATATCCTGGGGGGACGGGCAGTCAACGAGTTCATCTTTGCCTGGGAGAAATGAATTTTAGCCACAGAGGGCACAGTGCGACAAAACAGCAACCAAAAGAAATCACCCCCTCCCAACCCTCCCCCCTCGAGGGGGAGGGATAGGGTGGGGGGGATTGCTTAATAAAATTTAAAGATTTTGCAAATTATTAGTACAGAGAGCACAGATCGGCATTCCTGCTTGCAGGAAGGAAGGCGTGGGTTGTTTCAAATTTGTTTAAGGCTTTTACATGCATTTTTTATTTTGAATTTAACTCTGTGCTCTCCGTGACCTCTGTGGCAAAAAAGTTTCATATTGAAAAATAGCGAAAGAGGAGAGATAGGATGACGGCACAAAAAATAGAAGGTACTCAGCCAGAGCCTTCGGAAAAAATATTGGGCGAAGGACTTGACAAAATTATCGCCGAATATGAAGGGAAACCCGGGGCATTAATTCTGGTTTTGCACAAAGCTCAGAATCTTATCGGCTACCTTCCCCGGGAAGTGCAGCGAAAGATTGCCGATGGTTTGAGCATCCCCTTAAGCGATGTGGCCGGTGTGGTTACTTTTTATTCCTTCTTCACCATGGTTCCCAAAGGACGGCACAGCATCAAAGTCTGCCTGGGGACTTCCTGTTATGTCCGGGGCGGGCAGAAGTTATTGGAAGAGCTTAAGAAGAAGTTAGACGTTCCAGTGGGCGGCACGACCGAAGACCGGAGGTTTTCACTGGAAGTGGTCCGTTGCATCGGAGCCTGCGGGCTTTCCCCGGCCCTGACTGTGGGAGAAGATGTTTTCGGACGAGTAAAAAATATCAAGCTGGGCGAGATATTGGGAAAATATAATTAAAGAAAAAAAACGAATATCAAAATAGATGATCTCGTAAAAAGTCCCTTTTGTCCCATTTTCATCATTCCCGCGAAAGCGGGAATCCAGTTAATTCAAGTAGTTCTGTCCGCCTGAGGCGGACTGCTTTCGCAGGAGTGACGGCTTTTCTGATCTTTTACGAGTTCATCAAATAAGAAACAAGAAACGATAACAAAAAAATTTCGATATTCGGATTTCGTGATTCGAATTTGGATTCATTTGGGATTTGTCTTTACAGGAGGTTTTTTCATGGAAATTTGGCGGTCGCATGTTTTAGTTTGTGCTGGAGCGGGATGCGTGTCTTCCGGATGCCGTGAGGTTCGCGATGCCCTGGTCCAAGGGGTTAAGGAATTCGGCTTGCATGGAGAAGTGAAAGTCATCGAGACCGGGTGCATCGGGTCCTGCGATCTTGGTCCGATCATTGTGGTTTATCCGGAAGGAGTCTTTTACCAGAATGTCAAGGCAGAAGATGCCCGGCTCATCGCCGAAGAACATTTGTTGAAGGGGCGGGTAGTCGAACGTTTGCTTTACACCGAGCCGGCGACCACCAAGCTAATCCCAACTTTTAAAGAAATAGATTTCTTTAAACTCCAGGAGAAAGTCGTTCTGAGGAACTGCGGGATGATCGATCCCATGAACATCGAAGAGTACATCGCCCGGGAAGGGTATGAAGGGCTGGCCCAGGCCTTAACCCGCATGTCCCCGCCGGAAGTGGTGGACGCGGTCCTGCGTTCCGGCCTCCGGGGAAGGGGGGGAGCTGGTTTCCCCACAGGAATGAAATGGCGTTTTACTAAGCAAGCGGAGGGGAACCCCAAGTATGTGGTCTGCAACGCCGATGAGGGAGATCCTGGCGCTTTCATGGACCGCTCTGTCCTGGAAGGCGATCCCCACAGCGTCATCGAGGCCATGGCCATTGCGGGTTATGCCATTGGCTCCAGCCAGGGTTACGTTTATGTCAGGGCGGAATATCCCCTGGCCATCGAGCGGCTGAGCTATGCTATCGAACAGGCCCGGCAATATAAATTTTTGGGAAGGAAGATATTCGAGACCTCCTTCGATTTCGACCTGGAAATTCGTATCGGGGCCGGAGCTTTTGTCTGCGGGGAAGAGACTGCTTTAATGACTTCTATTGAAGGAAAGCGCGGAGAGCCCAGGCCCCGTCCGCCTTTTCCCGCTGTTGCCGGCCTCTGGAATAAGCCCACGCTTCTCAACAACGTGGAAACCTATGCCAGCATCCCCCCGATCATCACTAAGGGGGCGGAGTGGTATAGCCAGTTCGGGACGGCCAAGAGCCGGGGAACCAAAGTTTTCGCCCTGGCCGGGGACATCAACAACGCCGGACTGGTGGAGATTCCCATGGGGACAAGCCTGGGAAAATTGATTTACGATGTAGGGGGCGGAATCCGCGGAGGGAAAAAGTTCAAAGCCGCCCAGATCGGCGGACCTTCGGGGGGGTGTATTCCCAGGGAGCATCTGAATGTATCCCTGGACTATGAATCCGTAAAAGACGTAGGGGCAATCATGGGTTCAGGCGGTCTGATCGTCATGGACGAGAACACCTGTATGGTTGACCTAGCCCGCTTTTTCATGGATTTTATTCAGGATGAATCCTGCGGCAAGTGCCCTCCTTGCCGTATCGGCAGTAAACGCATGCTGGAGATCCTGCTGCGGATCACTAAGGGGGAGGGGCAGCAGGGAGACATCGAACAACTTACCGAGCTCGGCGAACGCATCCAGGAATCAGCCCTTTGCGGACTCGGCCAGACAGCCCCCAACCCTGTCCTCTCCACCTTACGGTTTTTCCGCGATGAATATGAGGAGCATATCAAAAATAAACATTGCCGGGCCGGAGTTTGCCAGGCAATTTTTGCCGCTCCCTGTCAGAATGCCTGCCCGGCCGACAACAACGCCTGGGGTTATGTTACTCTGATCAGCGAAGGGAAATTTAAGGAAGCTATCGCGGTGATCAAAGAAAGAAACCCATTCCCCCAGACCATGGGGCGGATCTGTTTCCATCCCTGTGAAGCAAAGTGCCGACGCGAACAGGTGGAGTCTCCTGTGGCCATCTGCGCCTTGAAACGCTTTGCCGCCGACTATGACGTGGAATCTACTAATCCCTATGTGCCTGAGGTGGGTTTGAAAAGATCAGAAAAAGTGGCCATCGTCGGCGCTGGCCCCGCCGGTCTCACCGCCGCTTACTTCCTGGCCTTGAAAGGATATCCAACGACTGTCTTTGAAGCTCTGCCGGTAACCGGCGGTATGATGGCCGTGGGCATTCCAGAGTATCGGTTACCCCGCAGAGTGTTGCAGGACGAGGTCGATGCCATCCTTAAGCTGGGCGTGGAATTGCGGTTAAATTCACCCGTGGCTGATGTGAAAACCATTAAGGAGCAGGGATACAAAGCTGTTTTCCTGGCCACGGGCGCTCACAAAGGCTTGAAGCTGGGAATTGCCGGTGAGCGTCTGAAAGGGGTTCTGGATGGAGTCTCGTTCCTTAAGAATGTCAACCTGGGTAAGCCGGTAAAGGTCGGAGAGCGCGTGGCCGTGATTGGCGGCGGCAACGTGGCCATCGATGCCGCCCGAACAGCCTTGCGATTGGGCGCCAAAGAAGTTCAGATCTTTTACCGCAGATTACGTGAGGACATGCCAGGGGCTGATTGGGAAATCACCGAAGCAGAGAAAGAAGGGGTGAAGATCCATTACCTGGTGGCCCCGGTTCAGATGTGGGGTGGAAACGGCGGAACGGTGAAAAGGATGGAATGCCGGCGGATGGTCCTCGGCGATTTTGACAGGAGCGGACGCAAACGGCCCGTGCCCATAGCCGGCTCCGAGTTTGAGGTGGATGTGGATACGGTGATCGCGGCCATCGGTCAGGTCCCGGATACGGAATGTTTCCGGAGCAACGGGTTCCGGTTTGATTCCAGCGGCGCGTTCCTGGTGGATGCCGAAAATTTGGCCACAGGAACGCCTGGAGTTTTTGCCGGCGGGGATAATGTGCGCGGGCCGGCCTCGGCTGTCGAGGCTATTGCCGATGGGCAGAAAGCGGCCACGGCCATCGACAAATATTTAGGGGGCGATGGATTATTACCCAATGCCTACCGGGACCGTCTTTTGGCGATGAAAGTTTCTTACGACGAGGAAGTCTATGCGGAAGAGCATGAGCGCATCCCCGTGCCCCACATTCCTCTGACAGACCGCTATCATAATTTCCGGGAAGTGGAAACGGGGTTCACAGCCCGCCTCGCCGTGGAGGAGGCCAAACGGTGCCTGCATTGTTACCGACAAGAATAAAAAAATGGGTAACAGTTTAGCGATTTGAAAAAATGGTATAAAAGCCTTTGTTTTGGGCCGGGGGTTAGAGCGGAACGCGCCGGAAGCATCGGTTGGGTTTCTGCTTGGCCACGAGGACAAAAGATCTTTTCCTCCGGAGGAAGCGGGGGTTCTTGCCCGCCCCATATGCGGAGAAGTAAGCGCCTTATGATTCCAACCGTTCCGCTCTGGCCCCCGGCCCCTGGAATCCCTTGGCCTTTACAACACACCTTTTTTCAAAGGGCTAAAGTGTGACAGAAATGGTAAATTTTATGTATTTTGGATTCAGAAAAGGAGATTGATAATGGCTATGGTAAGCTTGATCATTGATGGAAAAAAGGTTGCGGTCCCAGCCGGCACGACGATCCTGGAAGCGGCCAAGACGGCAAACATGCGCATCCCTACCTTATGTTACCTTCCGGAAGTTCAAACCATCGGCGCCTGCCGGGTATGTCTGGTGGAAATCGAGGGGAACAGAAATCTGCAAGCCTCCTGTGTTTTTCCGGCGTCCGAGGGGTTGGTGGTGCATACCAATTCGGCAAAGGCGCAAAAGGCCCGCAAATTCACGGTGGAATTGCTTCTTTCGGTCCATCCCCAGGATTGTTTGACCTGCTCCCGGAACCTGAAATGTGAGCTGCAGCGACTGGCCCAGGAATTGGGAATTCGGGAAATTCCCTTTCAGGGAGAGAAGCCGGAGCCGCGGTTTGACGAATCCACTCCTTCTCTTAGCCGGGAGACAAGCAAATGTATCCTCTGCCGGCGGTGTGTGACGGTGTGCCAGGAGATACAGCAGGTCGGCGCCCTGAGCGCCCAGGATAGGGGATTTGCCACCTATATCGGGCCGGCCTTCGGCGAGGATTTAAACGAAGTAGCCTGCGCCCTCTGCGGCCAGTGCATTAACGTTTGTCCGGTGGGAGCATTGACGGAAAAGGATTATACAAAGGAGGTCTGGAAAGCCATCCATGATCCGGAGAAGGTGGTCGTGGTCCAGGATGCTCCGGCTGTCCGGGCCGCTTTGGGCGAAGAATTTGGTCTTCCCCCCGGCACCCTGGTCACTGGAAAGATGTTAGAGGCATTACGACGGCTTGGTTTTGACGTGATATTCGACACCAATTTTGCCGCTGATCTAACTATCATCGAAGAAGGCAACGAACTTCTGAAGCGCGTCAAAGAGGGCGGGACTCTGCCGATGATAACAAGCTGCAGTCCGGGCTGGATAAAATTCATCGAACATTTTTACCCCCAGTTTTTGCCCCATCTTTCCACCTGCAAGTCTCCCCACCAGATGCTCGGGGCCTTGACCAAAACTTACTATGCCCAAAAGGCCGGAATCAACCAGGCCAGGATCGTTACGGTCTCGGTCATGCCCTGTACGGCCAAGAAATTCGAATGCAGCCGGCCGGAGATGCAGGACAGCGGATTTAGGGACGTTGATTATGTCCTGACTACCCGGGAATTGGCCAGGATGATCAAGTCAGCCGGGATCGATTTTGGCAATCTGCCAGACGGAAAATATGATGACCCCCTGGGAGAGTACACGGGAGCGGCGACGATTTTCGGAGCTACGGGCGGCGTTATGGAGGCTGCCCTGCGCACCGCTTACGAAGTGGCCACGGGGAAGAAATTGGAAAACGTGGATTTTGCCGCTGTGCGCGGGCTGGAAGGCGTCAAAGAAGCAGCCGTTCCAGTGGACGGACTGGGAGAAGTTCGCGTGGCTGTTGCTCATGGCCTGGGCAACGCCAGGAAATTAATGGACCAACTGGCTGCCGGAACCGCCAACTATCATTTTATCGAAATTATGGCCTGCCCGGGTGGGTGCGTGGCCGGAGGAGGCCAGCCTATTCCGGTGAACAACGAGATCCGCAAGCTAAGAGCCCAGGCCCTTTACCAGGAGGACAAGCAGCTTAAATACCGTAAATCCCATGAGAACCCATCGATAACCAAAATTTATCAGGAGTTCCTGAAAGAACCCCTGGGAGAAAAATCCCATCACCTTTTGCATACGAAATACACTAAGAGGGGAAAATATAAGGAAGTTTAATGTTTCAAATTGCAAGTTAGAAAATATTGCGGATTAAAGATTGATGATCTCGTAAAAAGTCCTTTTTGCCCCATTTTCGTCATTCCCGCGAAAGCGGGAATCCAGTTAATTCAAGCATTTCTGTCCGCCTGAGGCGGATCACTTTAGACACTTGACACTTATCCTTTTTTTTTCGGTTTTAAGACTCTGTGATCTCTGTGCCCTCTGTGGCTAATTTATCTGTTTAGTTGCGGGTTTGGTTTTTATGCCAGTTGTTTCCACAATAAAAGAAAAATGCCGGCGATGCTACACCTGCGTGCGTAAATGTCCGGCCAAAGCCATCAAAGTCGAAGAAGGACAGGCTAAGGTTGTAAAAGAGCGCTGCATTGCCTGCGGTTCTTGCGCCAAAGTCTGCCATCAAGGAGCCAAGGCTGTCCGGGATTCAACCGGGATCGTTAAGGAGCTTTTCTGGAACAATGCCAAAGTCATCGCCTGCCTGGCCCCTTCTTTTCCTGCGGCGTTTCCGCAAGCCAG
Organism: Deltaproteobacteria bacterium; assembly: GCA_016875165.1. Classification (GTDB taxonomy): domain Bacteria; phylum Desulfobacterota; class SM23-61; order SM23-61; family SM23-61; genus JAHJQK01. The sequence continues at coordinate 36,533 of VGSF01000027.1, read as the reverse complement.
GCCGGGACAGATCATCTCAGCCGTCAAATCCTTAGGTTTCACTGAGGTCATGGAAGTGGCCTTTGGCGCTGATCTGGTGGCCAAGGCCCATGCCCGCTTAATGCGCCGGAACGGAAACAAACTGGTTATCTCTTCCCCCTGTCCGGCGCTGGTCCTTTATGTCAAGAAGTATTTTCCTTCACTGGTGCCAAGTCTGTCGCCGATTGTTTCTCCCATGGTGGCTATGGGCCGGATCATCAAGCGAGTTTACTGCCCGGACGCCAAAATGGTCTTCGTCGGGCCCTGTATTGCCAAGAAGGCGGAAATTGATGATCCAGAAGTTACCGGGGACGTGGACGCGGTGCTTACTTTTGAAGAGCTGGAGCGAATGTTCAAAGAAGCCGGGATTGTCGCAGAAAAACTCCCGGAAAGCGATGCGGATGGGCCTGTACCCAGGCTGGGGCGCATTTTTCCAGTTCCCGGAGGGTTGCTGCGCAGCGCTGAGCTCAAGGAAGACATCTGCCAAAATCAAGTTCTGGCGACCGAGGGCAAAGAGGCCTGCACCCAGATTTTAAACGAGCTTTTGGAAGACGCCGTGGAGGTTAAATTTTTGGATCTGCTTTTCTGCGAGGGTTGTATCAACGGTCCGGCGTTTCCCAATGGGCTTTCAGTTTTTGCCCGCAAGGAGTCGGTGGCCAACTATGTTAAGAAGAAGTTGACGGAAGAAAGGGAAGCCAGACACCTGGCGGACATGCGCAAATACCGCAAGGTTGACCTGAGCCGGACCTTCAGCAGCGATGACCACCGCTTGCCCACACCCAGCTATACAATCATCCGGGAAATTCTCAGGAGAACGAATAAAATTCATCCGGATGATGAGTTAAACTGCGGGGCTTGCGGGTACAGCTCCTGCCAGGAAAAAGCCAGCGCGGTTTATTGGGGTCTGGCCGAGAATGAGATGTGCCTCCCTTACCTGATCGATCAGCTCGAAGAGAACCTGAATCGGCTGGCTCAATCCCATAATGAACTGAGGGAGGCCCAGCAGCAACTGATCCAGTCGGAAAAGATGGCCTCGGTGGGGCAGCTTGCCGCCGGGGTCGCTCACGAGATCAACAATCCCCTGGGGACGATCCTCCTTTACTCCTATATGCTTTTAGAGAAATTGGGAAGTACTGATTCACGGAAGGATGAGCTGGAGATGATTGCTAAAGAGGCCACCCGATGCCGGGATATTGTCCGCGGCCTTCTGGATTTTGCCCGCCAGAGAAAGCTGCAAATCGAAAATATCGACCTGAATAAGATTCTAATAGAAACGATTTCCCTGGCCTCCAAGCAGGCTGCTTTTCAAAAAGTGGAGATCGTCAAAGCCCTGGACTATTCCATACCCCTGATCAGCGGAGATCCGGTGCAATTGAAGGAGGTTTTTTTAAACATTATCTCCAACGCCGGGGAAGCCATGCCCGATGGGGGAACGGTAACCGTGAGATCCGGAGTGAACAATGGAGGAGGAGTCATTGAGGTGATCATCCGCGACACCGGTCATGGAGTTTCTCCGGAGAACCTGAATAAAATTTTCATGCCCTTTTTTACAACGAAAAAAATCGGGCAGGGAACCGGATTGGGGTTGGCTATTGCTTATGGAATCGTCAAAATGCACCGGGGATCGATTGAGGTAGAAAGTAAAATGGGAGAAGGGGCGACTTTTTATGTCAAGCTTCCGGCAAACTCCATAACGAAGGCTGATGGAGGGGTTGAAAATTAAAAAAAATGCAGATTGCGGGTTGAAAAATATAAAAATAAAGGTTTTAATTTGTAATCTTGATGATCTCGTAAAAAGTATTTAAATGCTGTTTTCCGTCATTCCGGCAAAAGCCGGAATCCAGGGCAACCTGAAAAATCTGGATTCCGGGTCGCGCTTCGCTTGCCCGGAATGACGATTGAGCACCAGATTTTGAGATTTGTAAGAACCTCCAAGGATTTAGGATTTCGATATGCGGATATCGGATTTACTAAAGACTGCTTAGGTGGTGGAATCATGAAAACCAGCGCGAAGATTTTGATTGTGGATGATGATCTGGATTTTGTGGAGATCAGCCGGATATCCCTGGAAAGTCAGGGTTATCAGGTGCTCTCTGCCCACAGCGCCAAGGAAGGCTGGAAGATGGTGGAAAAGGAAAAGCCGGACTTGATTGTCATGGACCTGATGATGGAAAATCTGGATGCCGGGATAGTCCTCAGCCAAAAGATCAAGAGGCATGCCCTGTATTCTTCAATTCCTGTTCTCATGCTAACTTCCATCACCCGCGACACTGGCCTGGACTTCACTCCCCTTACGGAAGAAGATTTCAGGAAATTGAGCGTAGATGATTTTTGCATCAAGCCCATCAAGATGAAAGTCCTGCTGGAAAAGGTGGAAAAATTGCTGGCCGGGAAGAACGAAGCGGAAAAGGAATAAGAGGTTATTTTCTGATGCTTAAAGATGCCAGAATTTTGATTGTCGATGATGAACAGCCCATCCGCACGGCTTGCGCCAAAATCCTTGCGGAAGAAGGAGCGGTAGCGGTAATTGCTGAAAACGGGCTGATGGGCTGGGAGCAGGCGCAAACGGGGAAATTCGATCTGGCTTTAATAGATCTGAAGATGCCCCAGATGGATGGGATGGAGCTTCTGGCGCACCTTACCAAGATGGATCCGGACTTGATAAAGATCGTGATTACCGGCTACGCCACCCTGGATACGGCGATCGAAGCAGTGCAGAAAGGCGCGTATGATTACCTACCTAAACCCTTCACTCCTGGGGAGTTACGCACGCGGGTAAACCGGGGCCTGGAAAAACGGATGCTGCTGCTTGAAGCCAAACGGCTTAGGGAGGAAAGGGAAAGGAACCTCCTGGAACTAGCCAACGAGAAAAGCCGGACGCAGACAATCATTCAATGTATGGGTGATGGGCTTTTGGTTACCAACCGGGATCGGCAGGTGGTATTCTGCAATCCGGCAGGAAGGCGCTTGTTGAAAATAAAGCGCACTTTGCAGGTGGGAGAGCCTTTGGCGATCGTAGCGAATTCTCCGGAATTCGTCGAACTGGTGGAGGAGGCAATGAACCTGAAAGAGGGACTGGAGATCGCTTCTAAGGAGTTTGTTGCCAGGACGCCTGCGGACCCTGTGCTCATGGCCAACTGTGCGCCAGTTAAGGATGAAAAGGGTCAAATCATCGGGGCAGTGACGGTCCTTAGGGACATAACGGAGCTTAAGGAATTGGATAAAGCCAAGTCCACGTTTGTTTCCATGGTGGCTCATGAGCTGCGAGCCCCACTGGCGGCCATCGAGGGATACCTGGATGTGATCCTTGACGGTGTAGGGGTAGATGATCCCCAGAAGGTGCGCAAAATCATGGAGCGTTCCCGAGAGCGCACCCGGGGGCTTCTGGCGCTTATTCATGACCTTCTGGCCATCTCGCGCATGCAGACCGGGCGGGTGGCCAAGGAAAAGGAAAAGTTTCAATTGAGATCCCTCCTGAACGAAGTAGTGGAGTTGATGAAAGGGGAAGCAATTGAGCGTCAGGTTTCCCTGGAAATGGATGCGGCCGATGATCTCCCGCTGGTCTACGCCAACCGGGAGGATCTAACCAGGGTCTTCACCAACCTTCTGGACAACGCCATCAAGTACAACCGGAACGGGGGGAAAGTTGTAGTGAGGGCGGGCGCGGATGATGTTTTTATCCGTGTAGAGGTTCAAGACAGCGGGATCGGCATTGCCAAGAAAGACAGCGGGCGACTTTTTGATGAATTTTACAGGGTAAAAACCAAAGAAACCCAGGGGATCACCGGAACAGGCCTGGGACTGGCCATCGCCAAAAAAATTGTCGAAGCTCATAATGGATATATCGAGGTCGAGAGCAAATTGCATCAGGGAAGCACTTTCCGGGTGCTGCTACCCATATAAATGCAGAATATATAATCCAGGAGACAGGATACAGAATACAGAATTCTATCACCTGACTTCCGGATTCACTGCCAAAGAGAGAAAACATGCCAGCAAAAAATCTTTTCATCGATGAAGGCCTGATTCAAAAGCAATTGATGGCCGGTCTGGGGAAGTCGCCGGAAGAAGTTCTGGCCATTTTAGCCAAAGCAAGGGAAGCCAGGGGAATCGAGCCGGAAGAAGCGGCCGCGCTGCTTCAGGTGGCAGATCCCGAACTTATCGAAACCATTTTCCAGACGGCCCGGGAGGTCAAGCTGAGGATTTACGGTAAACGCCTGGTGCTCTTCGCTCCCCTTTACCTGAGCAATTTTTGTGTGAACAACTGCCGGTATTGCGGGTTCCGCCGGGATAACCGCTCGATTCGCCGAAAACGTTTACAGCAGGAGGAAATCCGGGAACAGGCGCGCGAGGTAGAAAATCTGGGGCATAAGCGCCTCCTGCTTGAATGCGGTGAATCTTTTTCGGCGGATATGGATTACATAGAAGAAGCGATTGCTACCATTTATAGAACCAAAAACGGGCAAGGGGAAATCCGCCGGGTGAATGTAAACATCGCCGCCACAACCGTGGAAAACTACCGCCGCCTGAAGGCTGCGAAGATCGGCACTTACCAGCTCTTTCAAGAGACTTATCACCGGCTAACCTACGAGTTAATGCACGACGGGCCTAAGAAGGATTATGAAAGGCAGCTTCTGGCCCACGATAGGGCCCAGGATGCCGGCATTGATGATGTAGGCCTGGGAGTCCTGTTTGGTCTTTACGACTATAAATTTGAAGTCCTCGCTCTTTTATACCATGCCCGCCACCTGGAGGAGAAGTTCGGGGTGGGGCCGCATACGATCTCTATTCCCCGCGTAAGACCAGCCGCAGGAGTTGATTTTACAACCCCCCATTTGGTATTGGACGAAGCGTTCAAGAAGCTAATAGCCATTCTCCGTCTGGCTGTGCCCTACACCGGCATGATTATCTCCACCCGGGAAAGCGTGCAAATGCGCACCGAGGCCTTCAGTCTGGGTATTTCCCAGACCAGCGCCGGTTCCCGGACTGCCCCGGGAGCTTACGGTAAAGACGGCGGAAATCCCGAAGAGGGGGAAAGCGAACAATTCATTATATCCGATCCTCGTTCACCGGATGAAGTCATCCTCTCCATTTGCCAGCTGGGTTACCTTCCCAGCTTCTGTACAGCCTGTTACCGGCGGGGAAGGACGGGCAAGGAATTCATGGACAAGGCCAAGCCCGGGGATATCCAGGAACTCTGTAGCGCTAACGCCCTGCTTACTTTCAGGGAATACTTGCTGGATTATGCCGCTGAAGAAACCAGGAGAGCGGGAGAAATCAACTTTTCTCAATTTTTAAAAACCATTTCCAATAAAAATCTGCGGGGGGAGACAGAGAAGCGTTTGCTGGAGATCGAAGCAGGAAAGAGGGACCTTTATTTCTAAATACGCAGAGCGCAGAATGCGGGGTGAAATAACAAAATGAAGCGATCTGCAAAATTCCAAACCCCTGAATCTAAACGTTACCGCTTTATGCCTGGCGTTAGGCGCTATGCAGGGCCTTTATGGTTCGCCAAGAATTTCTAACCGCGATTAAAGCTGGCCAGGAAGGAAGAGAGCTTTCCCGGGAGGAAATCCTTCTTCTTCTCTCCTCAACAGATGAGGAAGAAAATCAACTCCTCTTTTCGGAGGCTGACCGGGTTCGCCAGAATGCAGTTGGTGATGAAGTTCATCTCCGGGCCATCGTGGAGTTTTCTAATTATTGTGTTCAGAATTGTTTATATTGCGGCCTGCGAAGGGACAACCATGAGCTTGTCCGCTACCGCATGTCTCCCGCGGAGATTGTGGAAGTTGCCATCAAGGCCAGGACTCAGGGCTTTCAGACGGTTGTTTTGCAATCAGGGGAGGATTCCTGGTTCACCGGAGATCGCCTGGCCGGAGTGATCCAAAAAATCAAAGAACAAGCCGACCTGGCCATAACTCTCTCAGTGGGGGAGAGGACGTATGCGGATTATTGGGCCTGGAAAAAAGCCGGCGCGGATCGTTATCTCCTTAAATACGAAACAACCTCTCCGGCCCTCTTCAAAAACCTCCGGCCGGAGCGCGATTTGGCCGACAGGTTGAAAGCCCTGGGGTCATTGCAGGAACTGGGATATGAAGTAGGCTCGGGAAACATGGTGGGTCTTCCAGGCCAAACCAATGAGGACCTGGCGGCGGACATTCAGCTCTTCTGCAAAATGGACTTCGATATGATCGGCATTTCACCTTTTATCGCCCATCCCCAGACGCCGCTGGCCAGGGTGGTCAACGGAGAATTGGGAAAAGTATTAAAAGTTTTGGCCATCACCCGGATCGTAACCAAGGATACAAACCTGCCGGCAACCACAGCCACGGGGATCGTACAGGATAAAGGCCGGCAAGAAGCCCTTCTAAGTGGGGCCAACGTGATAATGCTGAATATGACACCTTCGGCATACAGGAAGCATTACCAGATATATCCAGGGAAAGAACGCTCCCCTTTAGAGATGCAGGCGATTCCTGAAATGCTTTTCTCCCTCCGCCGGAAGATTGGCCTGGGAAAAGGCCAGAGGATTCATTCCCGACCGGCTGAAAAGCCCGAGAGTCTTCCCCCAGCGAATTTCTCTCTCCTATCCATATAGCTTAAAACGTTCCCCTAAAAAGAACAAAATAATCAGGGGTCAAGGGTTTAAGCGAAATAAATTTTTAAAACATTTGAACCCTTATCTTTTGCCTTCGAGGAAATCACTTGACTTTTTTGACGGAATTTATCATGATGATTAGGAAGAATTTCAGGTGCGGAGGAAAAGGAATAATAGGGGAAACAAAAGAAAAATGAACAAAGAAATCGATAATTTGGAAAATTTGGAAGAAAAAATTAGCCAATTGGTTGAAGCTTATGCATCTTTGAAAAATGAAAAAATAGCTCTGACAGAAAAATTGGCGCAGAAAGAGATGGAATTAAAAGGGCTTATGGGGAAAGTGGCCGTTTTATCCGAAGAACGGGAAACAGCCCGGGTTAAAGTCGAGAATTTACTGAACCGGATCGATCGAATCATTTCTCCCGGCAAAACAGGCTGAAAAAAGTGAAAAACGCCGTTCGTTTGGAAATTTTAGGGCGGGAATACACCATAAAGAGCGATGAAGGAGAAGAACGGGTTCAAAAAATTGGTGAATATGTCAACCGGAAAATTAAGGAAATATCAGAAAGTTCAAAAGCTATTTCGATCTTAAACGTGGCCATCCTGGCCACCCTGAACATCGCCAATGATTACTTCGATTTGTTGGAGAAGCAGAATAAATTAACCCGGGCGGTTGAGGATAAGTCAGGCCGATTGATTGAGATAATTCATTCAGCAATTAAAAAAAAAGAGGATTAAAATCTTTTTCCCCTGCGATGTTGGTGATGATGCCAGATTCTTTGAGCCAACAGAAAAAGAAAGGGAGCTGTCCCTTATTGCAGCTGGCATATCCCGATTCCGCGGGAATACGGGAAAGTCAAAAGCAATAATATGGCGCCCACCTAGAAACCCTAGGTTCAAAAGGAAAGCATCACACGGCATTTGCGGGGGATGTTTTGTTATAAGGCCAAGAGGGATTTAAGAAGGAAAACAAGCTTAGGCCGACCAAATAGATTAGTAGAAAATGGGCAACAAGATATTTCCCCGGGAGGGGTTTAAAAAATTTTTCTTGTTTGGACCAAAAAGAGATTGTAACGATTTAAAAATCGCTTAAGCCTCGCTTCCCCCTTTTTCCCTCGCCGAAATTTTATTAACGCCAAGAAGAGAAGAAAGGTGTTTTTCTGGTCATCCGGTAGGGTGAACGGCGGATAATCCTTTCACAAAAGAGAGTTTCGAGCGTGGATATTTATCCGATGATAGGAATTGCGCTGGCCGTTCTTCTAATTGGCCTCGGCGTCGGCTTCCTTCTACATAAGCAGATGTCGGCTGCCCGGTATCGGTTAGCTGAACAAAGGGCCCGGGAAGCGGTTGAAGAAGCCAAAAAGAAGGCCGAAGCTGTACGTAAAGAAGCCGAAATCCAGGCCAAAGACCATTTTTTCCGGGCCCGGTCCGAGTTTGAGGCCGAAGCCAAAGAGCGTCGTCAGGAACTCCATAATATGGAGAAACGACTGCTCCAGAAAGAAGAAAACTTAGAAAAAAGAGTAGACCTGCTCGATCAAAAGGAAGCCAGTCTTTCCAAACGGGAGAAAGCCTTTTCGCAGCTGGAGAAGACCCTTGGCGAAAAGGAAAAAAAATATTCCGCAATGCTCGAAGAACAGCGGCAGATGCTGGAGCGCATCGCGGGGGTCTCTGCCGAGGAAGCCAAAGAACTATTGATGAAGCTGGTGGAGAGCGAAATGCGGCATGAATCGGCTAAGCTGATCAAGAAGATCGAAGAGGAAACACAAGGTGTGGCTGATAAACGGGCCAAGGAAATCATCGTGTCCGCTATTCAACGCTACGCCGCGGACTATGTCGCGGAAGAAACTGTTTCCGTGGTCAACCTGCCCAACGAAGAAATGAAAGGTAGAATAATCGGGAGGGAAGGACGTAATATCCGGGCTCTGGAGGCAGCTACGGGAGTTGATCTGATCATCGATGATACCCCGGAGGCAGTGATCATCTCGGGATTCAACCCCATTCGCCGGGAAGTTGCCCGGATTACCCTTGAACAATTGATCACCGATGGCCGCATACATCCCGGGCGGATTGAAGAAATAGTAACCAGGGCAGAGCAGGAGATTGAACAGACGATCCGGGAAAGCGGGGAACGGGCGACTTTTGACGTAGGGGTTCATGGCATTCATCCAGAGCTGGTCAAAATGATCGGCAAGCTGAAATACCGAACCAGCTTCGCGCAGAATGTTTTTCAGCATTCCCTGGAAGTGGCCTTTTTAGCCGGGGCCATGGCCTCAGAGCTCAACGTAAACATCAAACAGGCCAAACGGGCAGGACTGCTGCATGACATCGGCAAGGCGGTTGACCATGAAGTAGAGGGGGCCCATGCCTTGATCGGCGCGGACTTGGCCAAAAAATATGGAGAGGCGCATAAGATCATT
>VGSF01000027.1:0-22500 GCA_016875165.1 Deltaproteobacteria bacterium | reverse complement strand
GACTGCAGCACTGTCTCAACGAGGGGCTCAGCGAAGTTGTGAGAGCGGTGAAGACGCCGCTTACCCGCATCAAGACGGAAAGACCCCGTGCACCTTTACTATAACTTGGCAATGGATTTTGGGTTAGTCTGTGTAGGATAGGTGGGAGGCTTTGAAGTTCCGGCGCTAGCCGGGATGGAGCCAACCTTGAAATACCACCCTGGTTATTCTGAAATTCTAACTTAAGCCCCTGAATCGGGGTTGAGGACATTGCCTGGTGGGTAGTTTGACTGGGGCGGTCGCCTCCTAAATTGTAACGGAGGCGCACGAAGGTTCCCTCAGGCTGATTGGAAACCAGCCGTAGAGCGTAAAGGCATAAGGGAGCTTGACTGCGAGACTGACAAGTCGAGCAGGTGCGAAAGCAGGTCTTAGTGATCCGGCGGTTCTGGATGGAAGGGCCGTCGCTCAACGGATAAAAGGTACGCCGGGGATAACAGGCTGATCTCCCCCAAGAGTCCACATCGACGGGGAGGTTTGGCACCTCGATGTCGGCTCATCGCATCCTGGGGCTGAAGTAGGTCCCAAGGGTTCGGCTGTTCGCCGATTAAAGCGGTACGTGAGCTGGGTTTAGAACGTCGTGAGACAGTTCGGTCCCTATCTGATGTGGGCGCAGGATATTTGCGAGGAGCTGTCCTTAGTACGAGAGGACCGGGATGGACGAACCTCTAGTGTGCCAGTTGTTCCGCCAGGGGCATCGCTGGGTAGCTATGTTCGGAAAGGATAACCGCTGAAAGCATCTAAGCGGGAAACCTACCTCAAGATCAGATATCCCTTTCCGGTGGCGACACCGGAGCTAAAGACCCCTTGTAGACTACAAGGTTGATAGGCCAGAGGTGTAAGTCCGGTAACGGATTGAGCTTACTGGTACTAATGGGTCGTGCGGCTTGACCATAATCTTTTGTTTTTGGCTTGATCGCTGAAAATATGAAATCGTCATTTTTTTTCCTTTTTCGGTGGCGATAGCGGAGGGGTTACACCTGTTTCCATCTCGAACACAGAAGTTAAGCCCTCCAGCGCCGATGGTACTGCCTTGGTAACGGGGTGGGAGAGTAGGACGCCGCCGGAAATTTTTTCAAACCCTTCTTCAAGCACCTGAAGAAGGGTTTTTTTTTGATTTGGCAAAGCCTTGGCCGTTATGCTATAAATAGCAAGCGAGAAAATAAGAAACACTTTAGCCCTTTGAAAAGAGGTGGAGGGTAAGGGCCAAGGGAAGCTGTTGGCCCGGAGGCCTGGACGGCCCGCTTGGAATCATAAGGCGCTGATTTCTTCGTGGCGGGGGCGGGGAGAATACCCCCCGCCTCCTGCGGCGGAAACGCGCGGTGTTTTTCGCGGTCAAGCGGAAACCCAACCGATGCTTCCGGCGCGTTCCGCCCAGGCCGCCGGGCCTTAACAAAGGTGGTCAAACCACTTTTTCAAACTGCTAAAAAGATACGGAAATAAAAAAGGGAGAGAAGTCAATGTCCGGGCATTCGAAGTGGAGCACGATCAAACATAAAAAAGGCAAAGAGGACGCCCGCCGGGGTAAAATTTTCACCAAACTCATCAAAGAGATTACCGTGGCGGCGCGCATGGGAGGAGGGGACCCCAACGGAAACCCCCGCTTAAGAAGCGCCATCCAGGCCGCCAAGATAGAGAACATGCCCAAAGAAAACATTGAAAGGGCCATAAAAAAAGGCACCGGAGAACTTCCGGGAGTATCCTATGAAGAAGCCAACTTCGAAGGATATGGGCCGGGAGGGGTGGCTATATTGGTCGAAATCCTTTCGGATAACCGCAAACGCACGGTAGCGGAAATCCGGCATATTTTTTCCAAAAACGCAGGGAACCTGGGAGAAGCCGGCTGTGTATCCTGGATGTTTGATAAGAAAGGTTTGATTGTTTTCGAAAAGGGGAAAGTGGATGAAGAAAAATTGATGGACCTGGCCCTGGAAGGAGGGGCGCAGGATGTCCGGGAGACAGATAAAGAATATGAGGTGATTACAGGGCCGGCCGACTTTGAGCAGGTGAAAAAACATTTGGAGGCGGCCAAGTTAATTCCTACTTACGCGGAAATCAGCATGGTTCCTCAATCTACCGTGCGCCTTACCGGCAAGGAAGCCCAGCAGATGCTCCGTTTGATGGAAAGCCTGGAAGACTCTGAGGATGTGCAGCACGTCTACGCCAACTTTGACATATCCGATGAAGAGTTGGAGCAGATCAGTGCTTAGAAGCCCAAAACCCTCCCCCGCATCCCGGATTTCATCAGTGAACGAGAAAGGGATGCGCATCATGGGCGTGGATCCAGGGCTGAGTGGGACAGGATTCGGAGTTATTGAAGTGAGAAAGGACGGGTCGATATTTTACCAGGGCAGCGGAGTGATTCGGCCAAAGTCGAAGCTATCCTTCCCGCAACGCCTCCAGCAAATCTACCGCGGCATCTCTGAACAGATTGTAATTTATACCCCCTTCCTGATAGCAGTGGAACAACCCTTCTTAGCTAAAAACGTAAAAAGCGCTATGCTCTTAGGGCAAGCGAGAGGAGCGGCCATCCTGGCCGCGGCCGAAGCGGGCGTAGAGGTGCATGAATACAGCCCCCTGGCGGTGAAACAGGCTGTGGTTGGATATGGGAGGGCAGCCAAAGAACAGGTTCAAGCCATGATTTACTCTCTCCTTAGCCCGCCCAAAAATCTGACAGCCGATGCCGCCGACGCTCTGGCGGTGGCCCTTTGTATGGCCCATTCCTTTTCCTGGAATAATTCGCTAAGACTCCTTACCGCCAAGAGCTCTGCCCCAGGGAAGCAACCGAGGGATCGGGGCGGAAATGTATTTGAGGAAAGTGGATGATTGCCCAGATCCGGGGTCAGTTGATCCAAAAAAGTCCGGGGTTTGTCATCGTGGAGGCCAGTGGAATTGGCTATCAGGTCTACGTCTCTCTCAATACCTTCTACGACCTTCCGGGAGAAGAACAACCGGTCCGGGTGTACACATACACCCATGTGCGCGAGGATGCTTTACAGCTCTATGGATTTTCCACCCTGCTGGAAAAAGAACTCTTTCAGCTCCTCATCGGCGTTTCCGGCATTGGACCCAAGCTGGCCCTGAATATCCTCTCGGGAATCTCTGCTCCATTGCTCTTAAGGTCGCTCAGTTTAGGGGATCTGACCCGTTTGCTGTCCATTCCCGGGGTGGGGCGGAAAATTGCCGAACGGATGATCCTGGATCTTAAGGAGAAAGTGCGCAAATTTGAATCCCTTATTTCTATTCCCCTAAAAGGCCCCCGGCCGCCGGATGAAATGGCCGAAGACGTCATTTCTGCCCTGGTTAACTTAGGTTATAAAAAGGGGCAAGCGGAAAAGGCGGTGGAAAGCATTCTAAAGGAAAGGCCCGGGGTAAAATTAGAAGAAGCGCTGAAAGAAAGTTTGCAAGTCCTATCTAAGAGTTGAAAATGATGAACGGCAAACAGGATCGGAATAAGATGACGGACGTTTGTTCGGAAATATCGCCTATTGCCCAGCGAGGAATTCAGCCGGAGCTGAATGAAGAAGATCTGCGCTACGAAGCGAATCTTCGCCCCAGAAGTTTGCATGAATACATTGGACAGGAGGAAGTCAAAGGCAACCTAAGCCTTTACATCCAGGCCGCGAAAAATCGGGGGGAGGCCTTGGACCATGTCCTTTTTTGCGGGCCTCCCGGCCTGGGAAAAACAACTCTGGCCTACATCATCGCCTCGGAATTCGGGGTGAATATAAAAGCCACTTCCGGCCCGGTGATTGAAAGGCCCGGGGATCTGGCCGCTATCCTCAGCAACCTCAAAGAGCATGACATTCTGTTTATCGACGAAATTCATCGCTTGAACCATGTGGTGGAAGAGATTCTTTACCCGGCAATGGAGGATTTTCAGATCGATATCCTTATTGGCCAGGGTCCGAGCGCGCGGTCGATTAAGCTGAATATTCCCCCTTTTACCTTAGTGGGGGCTACCACCAGGGCAGGGCTCCTGACCTTTCCGCTGCGGGATCGGTTCGGAATAAATTTCCGCCTGGAGTTTTATACCCCTGAAGAGCTTCAGAGGATTTTACTCCGTTCAGCCCAAATTTTGAACATGGCCATCGATTCTTCAGGAGCCGAAGAAATCGCCAAGAGGTCGCGCGGCACGCCCCGGGTGGCCAATCGTTTGCTCCGGCGGGTGCGGGACTTTGCCCAGGTGCGAGCCCAGGGCCGGATCGACCGGCCAGTGGCCGATCAAGCCTTAAAGCTTCAGGAAGTCGACGAACGGGGGCTGGATAAAATGGACCGCAAAATTCTCCTGACGATTCTGGAAAAATTCAACGGAGGGCCAGTGGGGCTGGATACTCTGGCGGTGGCCGTAAGCGAAGAGAAAAACACCATCGAAGACGTTTATGAACCTTACCTGATCCAGGAAGGTTTTTTGGAGAGGACTCCGCGAGGGCGCAAGGCAACTCTTTTGGCCCTGGAACATCTGAGGAAGAACCTGCCAAATTTTCGCCAAGACCGGCTATTATAAAGATATTCTGGGGAGAGAATGATTGAACAAGGAAATACAGGGCGTTTGAATGGGCAAAAAAGCCTAGCGGGCAGGACCAAGTTTATTTTTATCACCGGTGGAGTTATTTCCTCCCTGGGAAAAGGCTTGGCGGCAGCCTCGATCGGGGCTTTATTGGAGGCCCGCGGGCTGAAAGTAACCCTGCAAAAACTTGACCCGTACATCAATGTGGATCCGGGAACGATGAACCCCTTCCAGCACGGGGAAGTTTTCGTCTTGGATGACGGGGCCGAGACTGACCTGGATTTGGGCCACTATGAAAGGTATACCTCAGCCCGCCTGACTAAGCGGAACAACTTCACCACCGGCAAAATTTATTATTCGGTGATTACCAAAGAAAGAAGGGGGGATTACCTGGGGGGGACGGTGCAGGTGATTCCGCACATCACCGACGAGATTAAACGGAACATCCTGTCCATCTCCGACGATGCCGATGTCGCCATCATTGAAATCGGCGGCACGGTAGGCGATATCGAAAGCCTTCCTTTCCTGGAGGCCATCCGGCAGCTCAAATCCGACTTAGGCCGTGAAAATTCCCTCTATATCCACCTCACCCTTGTTCCCTTCATCAAAACTTCCGAAGAGTTAAAGACCAAGCCGACGCAGCACAGCGTGATGAAGCTAAGGGAAATCGGCATACAACCGGACATCTTGATTTGCCGCACCGACCATTTTCTTTCCCCGGAAATCAAGGCCAAGATCTCCCTTTTCTGCAACGTGGATAAGGATGCGGTCATCACGGCCAAGGATGTGGAATCCATCTATGAGGTTCCCTTGTTTTTTCACCAGGAAGGTCTGGATGATAAGATCGTAAAAATGCTGAACATGTGGACTCGTTCGCCGCGCCTGGAAAAATGGCAGGAAATAGTCCAATCCATCAAAAACCCCCGCGGGGCAGTGGTTATTGCCATTGTGGGAAAATACGTTAACCTGAGGGATTCCTATAAAAGCTTGAACGAAGCACTGATCCACGGAGGAATTGCCCATCAGTGCCGGGTGGCCCTGCATTATGTGGATTCCGAAGCCCTGCAGAAGGAGGCAGCTGATCCTTACTTGAAGGAAGTGGACGGAGTGCTGGTTCCGGGAGGCTTTGGAGAGCGCGGAATCGAAGGGAAAATCATGGCCGTGCAATATGCCCGGGAAATGAGAATACCTTTTTTCGGGATCTGCCTGGGAATGCAGCTGGCCGTAATCGAATTCGCTCGCGATGTCTGCGGCCTGGAAGGGGCTAACAGCAGCGAATTCAACGCGGGAACCGCCCACCCGGTAATCGCTCTGATGCCTGAACAGCAGGCTATATCTGACAAAGGGGGCACAATGCGGCTGGGGGCCTATCCCGCCTTACTCAAAGAGGACTCCCTGGCCTATCAAGCCTACCAGGAGAAACAAATTTCCGAACGTCACCGCCATCGCTATGAAGTAAATAACGGCTATAGGGAACTCTTGTCTAAAAAAGGCATGATATGCAGCGGGTTGTCCCCAGATGGCCAATTAGTGGAGATCATGGAGCTTAAGGATCACCCGTGGTTCCTGGGGTGCCAGTTCCATCCGGAGTTGAAATCCCGGCCCCACCTTCCCCACCCCCTATTTCGGGAATTCATTCATGCGGCCCTGAGGGAGAAAAGGAAGAAAAGGAGAAAAAACACGTGAACAATCTTTCCTGGCCGGCAGTGAAAGAGGTTTGCCTGGGGTCCGTGGCCATCGGAGGGAAAAATCCCTTTGCGCTCATTGCCGGCCCCTGCGTGATTGAGTCCGAAACCGCCTGCCTGAAAACTGCGGAATTTCTCGCTGATCTGACTCGTTCGTTAAAAATTCCTTTCATCTTTAAATCTTCCTACGATAAGGCGAACCGGAGCAGTTTGAAATCATTCCGCGGGCCGGGATTGGCGCCAGGGTTAAAAGTTCTCGCGCGCGTAAAACGCGAACTGAATGTTCCCGTGCTTGCGGATGTGCACCGGTTTGAAGAGGTGGAGGCGGCATCTCAGGTCCTTGACGTCCTGCAAATTCCAGCTTTCCTTTGCCGGCAGACCGATTTTGTTCTGGCCGTAGCCGGGACGGGGAAAACGGTCAACATCAAAAAAGGACAGTTTTTAGCGCCCTGGGATATGCTTAATATCATCGAAAAAATACAATCACGCGGGAATGATTCCATTCTTATTACGGAACGGGGGACTTCCTTTGGTTACCATAATCTCGTGGCCGACATGCGTTCTCTGGTAATCATGCGGGAGATGGGGTATCCCGTCGTATTTGACGTCACCCACAGCCTCCAGCTCCCAGGCGGCCTGGGCTCTTCCTCCGGAGGACAACGGGAATTCATTCCCGCCCTGGCCAGGGCCGCCGTAGCCGTGGGGATCGATGGCCTGTTCATGGAAGTCCATCCCAACCCGGAAGAGGCCTTCTGCGACGGCCCCAACTCCCAACCGCTTACCGGTTTAAAACCCCTTTTGGAACAACTTCTGGCCATCGACCGGCTTATTAAAAAATCCCCAGAGCAAATAGGGCATAGGGCATAGAGCATAGGATTGCTATTCAATATTGATCATCTCGTAAAAAGTCAAAATTGGGATGGCAAAGTAAAAAGCTCTCCGCCTCAGGCGGACAAGGCGCGCAATCCCGCTCAGAGCGGGGCAGATGGACTTTTTACGAAGCCATCAATATTCCGGGATCAAACCAGGGAAATGAGGAGGAAGGTTTGGTTTGAAAGAAAAAGATTGGAAAAAACGCGCCCAGGCTATTCGCCTTCTCCTTTTGGATGTGGACGGTGTTCTTACCGATGGGCGAATCGTTTATGACGGGCGGGGGCAAGAGTTAAAGTCCTTCGACATCAAGGATGGCCAGGGGATTAAGCTATTGCAGCAGGCCGGGTTGAAAGTAGGGATTCTTTCAGGACGAAAATCCTCCGCTGTTAACCTTAGGGCCAGAGAATTGGGGATTGACTTATTGCTCCAGAAGGCCCTGGATAAGGCCAAAGCTCTGGAGAAAATCATCCGGAAAGGGAATATCCGGGCGGAACAAATCTGCTTTGTGGGTGATGATTTGGTTGACCTACCGGTTTTTTCCCGGGTCGGCTTTGCCGTGGCCGTGGCTGATAGCGTTAAAGAGGTAAAAGAGAATGCTCACTACATCACGCATTGCCCCGGCGGCCGGGGAGCTGTTCGGGAAGTGTGCGAGTTAATTCTGAAAGTTCAGGGAAAGTGGGAAGCGGTAACCCAAAAGTATTTTTCTTAAACTCAATTGTATAAGAATTTGCTTTTTCAACTTTAATCCGCCTTAGGCGGATCAAATTCGGCAATGAACTTAAAAAGATCAATGGTCAATTATCAATGTTCAGTGATCATTGCTAATTGCTAATTGAATGATTCCTCTCCCGGCACTTTTGGCCAGGCTGATATTTGTAAGATGTCTTGGGCGTTATTATGCTTGGACATAGCCATCCGCTATTTCCCTTGAATTCCGGTCTCCCAGAGGCATAGATTAAGCGTAACCCTTCAGTCACGAGTGGCTATGACAGGAATATCGGAGGAACTAACCCTGGCAAAGATTCTGTTTTGGCCGGGGGGCCAGGCCGGTACGCGCCGGAAGCATCGGCTGGGATATCCCTGTAATGGTGTACTCACTGAACCTCCGCCGGAGGAGGCGGAAGGCGTTAGCCCCGCCCCATCCACGGAGAAATCAGCGCCTCATGGTTCCAAGCGGACTGGACTGGCTCCCCGGCCATGGGCGTCCTTGGCCTTTACGCCGAACCTTTCCTCATCCGACCTTAGCCACCCACCCGTGACTGAAGGGTTACGATTAAGCTGAAATTAAACTTTACACCCCCATACCAGGATGATAGAATGATGGCCATGATGGGTGGCAATTGGATTAAGGCAAATAAAAAACTTCGCTTACTCCTGGGAGGTATTATCCTTAGCAGTTTAGGAGGGGTAGCCCTGTTGACATGGGACACCCTGGCTCCCCCGCCGGAAAGAAACATTCCAGAAAAAGAGGCGGCCATTGCCGCAGACTTGCAGTTGAACCGGGTGAAATATACCGAGACCCGGGAGGGGAAGAAAGAATGGGAGCTGGAGGCCATCTCCGTGCGTTATTTCAAGGACGAAAACACAGTGCTTTTAGAGAAAGTCAAAGCCACCTTCTTCAGAGAGAACCAGGAGACGTATGTTCTGGTTGGGGAACGGGGAAAATTGAACACCCAGACCAAAGCCATAGAAGTTTTCGACGGCGTAAAAATTGATTCCAGCGATGGCTATCGGATGCAAACTAGAAGTCTGAAGTATGAAGCGGAAAAAAGAGAATTAAGAACTGCGGACCCGGTGGAATTGAAAGGACCCCAACTGCGCGTGGAAGGAACCGGCTTGATCGTGGACTTGGACAGTCAGCGCTTGAAAGTCCTGAGCCGGGTTACTACAACCTTTTCCCAAACGGCAAAAAAATCCTCCGGAACATCCTTGTGAGATGACCAGAATGAAGCGGTTTATCGCATTCTTCATTATTCTTTTCCTACTGTGGCCCTTCGGTTTTAGCTGGAGCGAAGAAAAAAAGCCTTTTCTCCTCGGGAAAACAAGTGAATATCGCGGCTCCGATCAACCCCTGCGCATTACCTCCCAGACCCTCGAAGCAGACAATAAAAAGCAGGTAATCACCTTTCGGGGGAATGTTGTGGCCAAGCAGGGGGAGGTGACCATCCAGGCGGATGTAGCCCAGGTGTATTATGAAAAAAAAGGAGGGGGCAATGACGTGCGGGAGATCGTGGCCACGGGCAATGTGAAGATTCATCAGGGGGATCGCTTGGCCACCGGGCAGAAGGCCGTGTTGTATAACTTAGAACAAAAAATTATCCTCACGGGACAGCCCAAGGTTTGGCAGGGGAAAGATATGGTCAGCGGGGAGAAGATCACCGTTCTATTGGACGAAGATAAAAGTTTTGTGGAAAGCGGTCCTGATCGCCGGGTTGAAGTCATCCTTTACCCCAAGGGAGAGCAGCGCACCGAAAAGGGGAAGCCGTGAGCCTAGTCCCAACCCTGATTGCCCGGGGACTGAAAAAACAATATAACGGGAAATGGGCCGTCGATTCCGTTGATTTAGAATTTAAGGCCGGGGAGGTAATCGGCCTATTAGGACCCAACGGAGCCGGCAAGACGACGACTTTTTACATCATCGTTGGCCTGATCAAGCCAGAAGGAGGACAGGTCTTTCTGGAAGGAGAGGAGATTACTCATGCCCCCATGTACTGGCGAGCCCGTAAGGGAGTAACCTACCTTCCCCAGGAGCCATCAGTTTTTCGCAAGCTTACGGTGGAAGAAAATCTTCTGGCGATTCTGGAAACGTTGGACCTCACGCCGGAGGAAAGAAAACGGCGATTGACCACTCTTTTGGAAGAGCTGAGGATCTCGCCTTTAGCCAAGCGCCGGGCTTTTTCCCTTTCGGGTGGCGAACGGAGAAGGGTGGAGATTGCCCGCTCCCTGGTCACCTCACCCCGCTTCATCCTTCTGGATGAGCCTTTTGCCGGGATCGATCCGCTGGCGGTTGTGGACATCCAAAACATCATCACCCAACTGAAAGCGAAAAACATCGGCGTGGTCATTTCAGATCATAATGTGCGAGAAACTTTAGGAGTCTGTGATCAAGCCTATATCCTGAATGAAGGAAGGATTCTGGAACGGGGAACTCCGGAAGAAATTGCCCAGAGCCGGCAAGCCCGCGAGATTTATCTCGGGGAAAAATTTCACTTTATAAGGGCGTGAACGATCAGGAGATAGCCAGGCAATGACGAAAGCGGTTAAGAAAAATCTATCTAACCCCATGGGCATAAAAGAGGGTTTACGTCTGATATGGCTTTAGAACTCCGCCAGAGCCTCAAGCTGACTCAACAGCCAATAATGACGCCGCAACTGCAGCAGGCCATTAAACTTCTGCAGTTGTCGCGGATGGAATTGACGGATCTGATTCGGCAGGAACAAGAAGAGAACCCGGTCTTAGAAGAGGTGAACGTAGTTAACGTCGAGACCGAACCCCTCGAGACTAACTATGAAACCATGACCGCTGCCCCTCCCGAGGTCAAAGAAAGCCAGAAGGAAGACGAATTCCCGTCTATGGATTGGAGGAAAGAAAGGTTTTCTTCGGGGGGAAGAGGCTCTGGGGATGAAGATGACCGCCCTACCTTTGAAAACTTTTTAACCAAGAAGGCGACCTTAGCAGATCACCTGTTTTGGCAGCTGAGGCTGAACAACTTAAATGAGGAAGAATGCCTGATCGGAACGCTGATCATCGGCAACCTCAACGAAGACGGGTTCTTGCAGGTTACCCTGGAGGAGATCGCTTTACAGAGCGGGTTTGATCTGTCCACCGTCGATAAGGCTCTCAAGAAAATTCAAGCCTTTGACCCTCCGGGGGTAGCAGCGCGGGATTTGCGCGAATGTTTGCTTTTGCAGGCCCAGCAACTTTATCCTGATAAGGCACTTATTAAGAAAATCATCCAGGATTACCTCGGCCAATTGGCCAAAAAAAATTACCAGGCGGTTGCCAGGGAATTGGGGGTTCCGCTGGAGGAAGTGGTGCAAGCCATCCGGTTGATCATTGAACTGGACCCCAAGCCCGGTAGGGGCTACAACGACGAGACCATTCCTTACATTATCCCGGATGTTTACGTCTATAAAATCGGGGATGAATATGCGGTAGTGCTAAGTGAAGATGGCCTGCCTAAACTGCGCATCAACCCTTATTACCGCGATATTCTAAGAGAGCCAGCTCAGTCAGCCGGTGAAGCCAAAGAGTACATCAACGAAAAAATTCGTTCGGCCCTCTGGTTGATTAAATCGATCCATCAACGGCAACGGACCATTTACCGGGTGACCAAGTCAATCGTTCGCTTTCAGCGAGAATTTCTGGACAAAGGTGTAAACTATTTAAAGCCCATGATTCTTAAAGACGTGGCCGTGGACGTGGATATGCATGAATCGACCATCAGCCGGGTAACTTCGAATAAATACGTGCATACCCCCCAGGGGATCTTCGAGTTGAAATATTTTTTCAACAGCAGCATCAATACCGTCCGCGGGGAAAACATCGCTTCCGAGAGCGTCAAAGAGAAAATTCGGGAAATCCTCTCCAAGGAAAATCCCCATAAACCATACAGCGATCAGGAAATTGTGGAAATTCTAAAAGAACAGGAGATTCTGATTGCTCGCAGAACCGTGACCAAATATCGGGAGATGCTGGGAGTTCTTCCCTCCACCCGGAGAAAGCAAATGTTTTAACCCCATTGCCATATTTGGACGCAGAGGGAGGCGGATAGCGGAATTTTATTAGGGCCGCTTGGATTGTCCTTTCGGCAACAGCCTGAACGGACTATAAACATGAATAAAGAGTTAAACCATCATTACGGGGACAAAGAGAATGTGACCCCACGATTCATTGAAGGGAAATGGAGGCGTGAGCATGCAAGTTTCAGTAACGTTCCGGAATACAGAGTCCAAAGAAGTCTTGCGGGAATACGTGCAAGAAAAACTTGCCAAATTAAGGAAATATCTGGACCATCCTCTGGAGGCCAACGTTGTTTTAGCCGTGGAAAAGCACCGTCATATCGTAGAAGTTACCCTGCTGGCCAACCGCATCACGATCAATGCCCAGGAAGAAAATGAGGATATGTTCTCGGCTATTGACCGGGTAACCGACAAATTAGAGCGGCAGGTTTTGAAGTACAAGGAAAGAATCAGGCGGCACAAGACCCATTCTTCCTTGCCGGAGTTGAGCTGGCGCATGGACGTATATGCCCCCGATAGCTTCGATGAGGGGGGAGATCCGAAGGTGATCAAAAGCAAGAAGCTTCTGGCCAAACCCATGTCCGTGGATGAAGCGGTTATGCAAATGGATCTTCTGAATAATGAATTTTTAGTTTTTACCAACGCCAACTCCAAGAGCCTCAACATTATTTACCGGATGAAGGATGGGCATTACGGCTTAATTGAACCTCAGGTTGGTTGACCTTTTGCTCCCATCCTTCTTATGGGGAACAAAGGCAGGTTTAGGGGATCAGTTTCAAATTCCGGGGTGAATTTTTTTGCCCCGGAGGAGGTTCAGAAGTTCAAAGGTGAAAGATTAGGAGTCATGAAAATATTAGACATCTTGGATAAGCGGATGATTATTCCCCAACTTGCCTCCACGAGCAAAGAAGGGGTCTTAAGAGAACTGGTTAGGGCGATCGCTCGAGTGGAAAACCAGGTGGATGAGAATCGGCTGATGGAAATTTTGCTCGAACGGGAAAGCTTGGGAAGCACAGGCATTGGAGAAGGAGTGGCCATTCCCCACGGCAAAAGCAGAGATGTGCAAAGGATCTTCGCCTCCTTCGGGAGAAGCATTGCCGGTTTGGACTTTCAATCCATGGACGGAAAACCGACTCATCTGTTTTTCCTGCTCATTGCTCCGGAGAATTCCGCGGGGATCCATCTGAAAGCTTTGGCCCGTATCTCACGTCTGATGAAAGACAGCGTCTTTCGGAAACGCCTGATGGAGATGAATTCTGCCGAGGAGATTTATTCCCTTTTTTCCGAAGAAGATGAGATCGAATAAAACAAAAGCCTGGTAACCTCAAACCTTCCTTACTGATTTAATGAGGAAGAACTTTTTCAATCCGGCAAGCATGGGAGCGGAAGCAGTGCAAAATCTGCGCATCGTAATCGTTACCGGGCTTTCGGGGTCGGGGAAGAGCACTGTTATCCGGGTTTTGGAGGATATGGGGTTTTTCTGTGTGGATAATTTACCCATGGCCCTTCTCCCCAAACTCTTCGAATTGCATTCTGCCCCCCTCGGAGAGTATTCCCGGATTGCCCTGGTAATGGACCTGCGCGAGAAGGATTTCCTAAAAACCCATCCGGAGGTTATCGGCCGGCTGAAGGAGCAAGGGTATCAATTAGAGATTCTCTTCCTGGAAGCCTCGAATGAAGCGCTGGTTCGGAGATACAGTCAGACGCGCCGGACGCACCCGCTGGCCGAAGGTTGCGGCGTTTTGGAAGGAATTCAAAAAGAAAGGCAGATGTTAGCCAGCCTCCGGGCCATGGCAACCCTGGTAATCGACACCTCGACTTATAATGTCCACCAGCTGCAGGGAGCCATTCGAGAGATTTTCGAACAGAAGCCCCTTGGCCGAAGGATGAATTTGACTTTTCTTTCTTTCGGCTACAGCCGGGGGATTCCCCCGGAGGCGGACATGGTGATCGATGTTCGGTTCCTACCCAACCCTTTTTTTGAAGAAGAGCTTAAAGCCCTCCCGGGAACAGATACCCGGGTTAGCGATTACCTTATAAGGTCTTCGGAAACACGAGAATTCCTGGAGCGATTTTACAGTCTTCTGGAATATTTGCTGCCGCTTTACGAACGGGAAGGCAAAGCCTACCTCACAGTGGCTGTGGGATGCACGGGGGGAATACACCGATCAGTGGCCATAGCTGAAAGGTTAGGAAATCTTTTTCAGGAACGATTTCCCGTGCGCAGGCGACATCGGGATTTAGAAGCGTCTCCATGAAAGATCGTTCATGGACATAAGGGAAGAAGGACGGAGGGCCTATGGTTGGCGTTGTTTTGGTAACGCACCCGAATCTGGGTGAGGAATTTGTTCGGTCGGCAGAGTTAATTTGCGGAAAATTTCCTAACCTGGCTACTGTTTCCATAGATACCGGCAGAGAGGTAGAAGAGCTGCGGAGGGAAATCGCCGCTGCGATCAAGAGTGTGGACAGCGGAAAAGGAATCCTGATCCTTACGGACATGTTTGGCGGAACTCCCTCCAATATGAGCCTGGTTTTCCTGCAGGAAGACCGGGTGGAAGTCCTCACCGGCATCAATCTCCCCATGCTCATCAAAATTTCCAATTGCCGGGAGGGCCGTTCTCTGAAAGAACTGGCCAAGCTGGTTAAGGAAGCCGGCCAGCGGAACATCAATCTGGCCAGTGAAATATTACAAAAAAAATCCTGACCTAACCCAGCCGGGACCAAAATTTAAATCCCCGATCCCATGGCCATCATTTCAATGCTAACCTGCATAGATTAGAGGGGATAGGCATGAACAAAGAATGCGGGATTGACCTTCGCGAAATGACCGAACGGGATATTGATGAAATAATGCAGATTGAACGAGTGTCTTTCACCTCCCCCTGGTCGAGAAGACTTTTTGAACGGGAGTTATCCCTGCCTTATGCCAAATCTTGCATTGCCCGGAAAATACTCCAGGATCAAATTGTGGGCTACCTGTGTTTTTGGCTGCTTATTCCCGAGGCTCATATTTTGAACCTGGCTGTGCGCCCTGAACAACGCGGACAGGGAATCGGGACTCGGCTGCTGCGTTACGGAGTGGACTATTGCCTGGCGAAAGGAGTCAGGGAGATTACCCTGGAAGTGCGCCGCTCCAACTACAAAGCCATTTCCCTTTACCGCAATCTGCAATTCCAGCCCTGGGGCATTCGCCGGCGTTATTACTCCGATAGCGGGGAGGATGCGATAATCATGGGTCTGCGTCTGGCTGAAGCCGATTTGGTGGCCTCGATATGAAAACAACGGCGAAAGAAGCCAAAGCACGGATTCTCCGGCACCAAAGAATCGGCGCCGATTCCTTCCGCCTGCGCCTGCGCTGTCCGGAAATCGCCCGGCTGGCTCAACCGGGTCAATTCATTATGTTACGGGTTTCCGAGCAAAGCGATCCCTTCTTGCGCCGGCCTTTCAGTTTTTCCCGGGTCTTTCCTCCCGGGGGCAAGATGAAAAGGACCGAAGAAGATGGGATTCTGGAGATTTGTTACAAAGTCGTAGGCCGGGGGACTTCTTTGATGACCAAGCTTCAAGAAGGCCAGCAACTTCACGTATTGGGTCCACTGGGGAACGGGTTCTGGGCGGCTCAAGGACGAAAACAGGCGATTCTTATCGGAGGAGGAATCGGAATAGCTCCGCTTATCCCTTGGGCCGAAAAACTGCAAAGGGGACGGGCCCAGGATAGAACATTTCGGAATCTGAATGAGCCTTCGGCAGTCGTCGTTCTAATCGGGGGGGAGAGTCGCGATAAAATATTGGGGGTCAAAGAATTTAAAAAGCTGGATCTGGAACCCCAGATAAGCACCGAAGACGGAAGTCTGGGGGTACCCGGAATGGCTACAGATTTATTGGAACGGGAACTCATGACCCGGGGACACGTTTCCGTAGCCCTGTATGCCTGCGGACCGATGCCCATGTTAGCCAAGGTGGCTCAAATCGCCGATCAATTTGACCTTCCCTGCCAAGTCCTTCTGGAAGCGCGCATGGCTTGCGGAATGGGAGCTTGCCTGGGATGTGCCGTAAAAGTTCGTGAGGAAGACTCTTTGAAAAATTCCCAACATGCTCCGCCGGATGCCGCCGAAGAAAGAATTCTTTGCACAAGTGCATTTGCCGGCGGCGAAACGGGCGCTTCTTCAGAGAGTTTCGTACAAGACGTTTCCCAACCTCCGGCTTTTCGTTATGCCCGCGCCTGCAAAGAAGGGCCAGTCTTTGAATCCAGGGAAATTATTTGGGAGTAAAAGGGTTTATGAAGAGTGCGGATCGCCCCAAGGGGGGCTCAAGCCTGGCGATTGAGCTGGGCGCGCTGAAGCTGAGAAACCCTGTAATTGCGGCCTCGGGGACGTTTGGCTACGGAGAGGAATATGCCTCTATTATTCCACTCCAGAGCTTGGGGGGAATCGTCACCAAGGGCCTTTCCTTGGAGCCCCGCAAAGGAAATCCTCCGCCCCGTCTGGCTGAGACTCCCGCGGGGATGCTCAATGCCATTGGACTGGAGAACGTAGGGCTGGAAAAGTTTATCCAGGAGAAATGGCCTTTCTTGCGGAAAGCCTCCTGTCCGGTCATCGTCAATATTTTTGGAAACACAATAGAGGAGTATGCGGAATTAGCTAGGAGACTTGCGGATGTGGAAGGGATTGCCGGCCTGGAGGTGAATATCTCCTGTCCGAACTTGAAAGCAGGAGGCGCGATCTTTGCCTCTGAACCCAGAACCGTCCAGAAGGTGGTTGATAAAATTCGCCGGGCCACTTCTTCTTTCCTGATGGTCAAACTTTCCCCCAACGTAGCCGACATCGGTAAGATCGCCCTGGCGGCAGAAGAAGGAGGGGCGGATGCTGTTTCCCTGATCAACACCCTAATCGGCATGGCCATTGATATTAAAAAACGCATCCCCCTTTTGGGGAACATCACGGGCGGCCTTTCCGGCCCGGCCATTAAGCCTGTCGGATTACGGATGGTCTGGCAAGTTGTCCAGACTGTGCATATCCCGGTTGTGGGCATGGGCGGCATTGTTACTGCTGAAGATGCTCTGGAATATCTGATCGCCGGGGCAACCGCGGTTCAGGTAGGTTCAGCCCACTTTATCAACCCTCTAGCGGGTTTAAAAATCATCGAGGGGATTCAGAGTTACCTGGAGGCAAACGATTTTCCAAACGTTACTTCATTAGTCGGAAGCTTGAAGACAAAAAGAGATACAGGGCAGCCCGTGTGAGGTTTTAAAAAATCAGGAATAAGAATCGACTGGTCTCGTAGAAATTCGAAAATCCGTCACTCCTGCGAAAGCAGTAGTCCAGATCTTTTTGCTTTTACTGGATTTCCGCGTTCGAAATGACAGAATTGGAGAAATTTAGATTTCTTACGAATTCTGAATCCTGTATTTTGCTTTTTGATTGGAAGGGGGATGGCCATGGAACTCAAAAGCGTAAAGTTGGAAATTCCGGAAGGCGCGAATATCATCGTCGGGCAGAGCCATTTCATCAAGACCGTTGAGGATTTATACGAAGTCATGGTCAATGCCATGCCCAAGTCCCGATTCGGCATCGCCTTCTGTGAAGCCTCCGGGGCCTGTCTGATCCGCCAGGAAGGGAATGACCAGGAATTAAAAAAGGCAGCCCTGCGGAATGCCCAGGCCATAGCCGCCGGCCATACCTTCGTGCTGGTTCTCCTGGAGGCTTACCCGATTAATGTTTTGAATGCCCTTAAAAATTGCCCGGAAGTCTGTTCGATCTTCTGCGCCACCGCCAACCCGGTGGAAGTTATTATCGCCGAATCCTCCCAGGGCCGGGGGATACTCGGAGTGATCGACGGTTGCCCGCCGAAAGGAGTGGAAGGGCCGGAGGACGTCCAGTGGAGAAAAGGGCTATTACGGAAGATCGGTTATAAGCTTTCCTGACCTCCCCTCATCCTTAGAGGGGTTGAAAGCTCTTTTTTCCAGTTAAGCAAGAAACAAGAGCAGACTTTACCCCTTTAGACCCCTTTATTTGTCCATTCTTAGGAATATAGATGTTGCGCTTGCCTGCCTTTTTTGATTAAATGAAAGCCAGGAGAACAGGAGAAGAGGGCCGTTCCGGAATGGGTTTACAATGATGCCAGGAATGAAAGAAAAAATTGGACAAATCGCAGCCAAACACGGGCTGCAGATTATTTATGCCTTTGGGAGCAGAGCTGAAGAGGCTAAGGAGGTAGTCGAAGGACGCATCGAGAGGCTTTCTTCCACCCCTTCGGACCTGGATATAGGCGTTAAACCCGAAAACCCCCTTACCGTCGAAGCAAAGGTGGAAATCGCCATCTTTTTTGAAGATCTTTTCCATTTACCCCGGGTGGACGTGGTCATTCTTCCGGAGGCTCCCGTTTCCCTGGCGGTGGAAATCGTCCAGGGTGAAATCCTATATGCTAGGAATTCCACCCATGAGGCCGAGTATCAACTGTATATTATGCGCATGGCCGCTGATCTTCTTCCCTACGAACGAGTCAAACAAAAAATGATCCTGGGTGCGTAGCATGACTCCTACAGGTATCGATCCGAAAGTCTTGACGCAGCGAGCGGCATGGATTTTGGAAATGATCGGCGCGCTGCGCGACCTCCCCCTTAAAAACAAAGGAGAATTTCTTCAGAACAGGCACAACGTCGCTGCCGCCGAGTCTTACCTGAGACGATCTCTTGAGGCCCTCTTTGATATCGGTCGTCACATCCTGGCTAAAAGGTTTGCTTTTCCGGCCACGGAGTACAAGGAAATCGCCAGAGGTCTCTTGGATAAAAGAATTCTGAACGAAGACGAAGCAGAGTTGATGCGGAAAATAGCGGGGTATCGGAATCGGATGGCGCATTTTTATCACGAAATTACCCCGGATGAACTCCATGAAATCTGCCTAAACCATCTTGATGAAATCAAGCTTTTGCTCGACAGGATGCTGCAGGCAATAAATGCAAAGGAATTAGACTTGCCGAAATAGATTGAATAGGCCATGGTTCCTAATTTTTCACCATGGCATTTTTTGAACCCCTGACGGAGGGAAAACCAGATGGTTGTTCGTTATGAATTCAAGGGTTGAAGCCTGGAATTGTCAAGGATAAAAATTCGACCCCATTCAGCTCCCTTTTGATGGCTTCTCTCCCAAGGGGGTAGAAGGGCCAGAGGGGATCCAGTGGCGAAAGAACTCTTACGCAAGATCTGCTATAAGATTTCCTAACCTCATCGGAGGCTGTCACAGATTCGCGCGGAGCCTGTCCGCGCCAAATCGGGGAGAGCCAACGCAGTTATACTTTTATCGGCTTCCCGTTCTCATCCAAATAACGGAATCAATGGAACTACGTTCCGGCGGGCATTTGATGGTTTTGATCAACGTCCCCCTCGTCCTACACTTTCGGGCTATCTTTGTCCATGACCCGCTTTCCGGCCAATATGCTCCTTGGCTGTGGTTCTTAGTTCATCAAAATCCGCCGGTCTGTTCTTCCCTTTCAGAAACCCTTTAAATTCTCTGAGGGTTTTAGCGGATTTGATGACAACCTTATCATCTTCTTTTTCAAAAACCACAACCGAACCGGTATCCACCTTCAATAGGTTTCTAACTGCCTTCGGAAGGGTAAGTTGGCCTTTCGATGTAACTTTGGCTGAAACGAACATAATTGTTACTCCTTACAATAAATTCTATCCTTACAAAAAGATTAAGTCATCCAAAATAGTTTGTCAAGGAAAAGAAAAAGAGCATGCCATTCCCGGTGGTTGATTTGATAAATTATAAATGTTATTATTACTATTATTCGCTTCAAGTTGTTCCACCCGCCTTATTCCTTGCTCGGGAAAAGGCTAGAAATGAGCATGAATGGAGACAGGAAAAGTTGTCGCATTCTTTGAACAGAAAAAGATCATCTGCGCAGTTTGCCTCGAGGTCAAAGAGAATAAGTATCATCTCTTAAGCGAAGAGAACCGGGAAATCACTCTCGGGGCAAACCGCATTGCCCACGTATCTTCCCGCTCTCTAAAAGTTAGCCTTCCCCGCGATAATTTAGTCGAGCAGTTAAAAATCCGCACGGAACACCAAAAAAAACTGATGGCCTCCTTTTCCCTGAAAGAACTTTGGGAACTGGTCTGCGGGGAAGGAAAGGGGTTTAGCTTAGGCGAGCTCACCGAACTGGTGTTCAGTCCTCCGCAATCGGACGACCAGGAAATGGCCATCTTCCGGGCCCTGGCCGATGACCGGCTTTACTTCAAGCAAAAAGGAGAACTTTTCGAAGCCCGCGAACTGGAAAAAGTGGAACAGATCATCCTCCAGTACGAGCGGGAAGCTCATCAGGAACGAGAGATTGAGGAGGCCAGCGCGTGGCTTGCCGGAGTATTGGCGGGAGAAACCAATTCTCCTCCAGAGAATAAAAGGGCCATCATTAGCCTTTTGAAAGAGATGGCCATCTTCGGTGCGGAAGCCCCTGAATACGCTAAAGGGAAAGCTTTGTTGCAGAGGGCCAGGATTTCTTCGCCGGAAGCCCCCTTTGAACTTTTAGTCAAGCTGGGGGAATGGGAAGAGGACGAAAACCTTTTTCTGCTCCGTAACCAAATTTCCATGACCTTCTCGGAGGATGTTCTTAAGGAATCCGAACAAATTCTCTCCCGGGCCGCCAAAGGGCTTTCTCTTCTGAACCAAGACCGGGATTTAACTTTTTTACACCCCCTGACCATTGACAGCGAGTACACCCGGGACATCGATGACGCCTTGAGCCTGGAGCGGGTTGGGGGAGATTATCAGGTGGGAATCCACATCACCGACGTGGCTACCTTCCTCGATGGCCACAGCGCAATATTTCAGGAAGCCATGGTCCGGGCCATCTCCATCTACCTGCCAGACCAACGTATTCCAATGATTCTCCCGGCGCTTTCGGAAAGCACCTGTAGCCTGATCGTCGGAGAAAAGCGGCGGGCGCTTAGTTTTTTGGTGCGGATCGGTGAAGAGGGCAAAGTTCGGGAGTTTCAAATCGTCCCCAGCATCATCCAGGTTGAACAACGGCTTTCGTATGATACCGCTGACCGGCTTCTGGAAGAAGAGGAAGAAGAGTTAATCATCCTGGAACGAATTGCTAAAAAGCTTTTCAACTGGCGGACGGGTTCGGGGGCGTTTTTCATTCCCCGGCCTGAGCGAGTGATTCGGGTAAGTCGGGAAAAAGAAATTTCCGTTTTCAAACGCGAGCGGGAAAGCCCTTCCCAAAAGATCGTCTCCGAATTCATGATCCTGGCCAATTACCTGGCGGCGCTCTTCCTGAAAGAGAAGGGCATTCCGGCTGTTTTCCGGAGCCAGGCAGAGCCCCGGGAAAAGATTCCCTTAATAGATAAATTTGACCCCCTGCAAGCTTATCGTTTGCGCCGGGTCATGAACCGGGTGGAAGTGAGCACCCGGCCTCTGCGGCATGCTGGCCTGGGGGCGGAAGCTTATCTCACCTTAACTTCCCCCATTCGTCGCTTTTATGATCTGCTGGCCGAACAGCAAATCCTGGGAGTCTTGCGGGGCAGCCCGGTTTTAAGCACAGACCAATTAGACGAGATTATCGCCAAGGTGGGGCCGACAATCTCCAGGGTGGGGATGGTGGAGGAGCTTACTGAGCAATACTGGATACGGCGTTACCTGGAAAAAAGGATTGGTTCCACCACCCCGGCAGTCATTTTGGACCGATTCCCCAACCGCTACCTCGTGCATCTGAACGAATACCTTTTAGAGGTGGATATGGCGGCGACTCCCGGGCCTGATTTTGTACCGGGAGATGAAGTTTTGGTCCGGGTGGAAAAAGCCAATGCGCGCGGGGGAATCCTGAAGATCGCCCCCGCATAAAGAAGTTTCAAGTTTCCGATTACAGGTTTCAGGGAGAAATCTTTTAAAGCAAAATTCAAAAATTTTGTAACACTTTAGCTTTTTGAAAAATGGGCGTAGGGCAGGGGCTTGTCCCCTGCCTCATAATGGCAACCAATAAAGGGTTGCCCTATGTGAACCCGTCGCCCGGAAAAAAAGTAATAAATGATTGTTTGCATAAAGCTAAATATATACAAAAATTCTTATCGATGCTGTGGGCAATCGCCTTTCTAACCCTTAAGTCATACAAGGGGGTCTTTCTATTGTTTGTTTGGAGAATACCCCGGACCCCCATGGCTTCGCTCCCCTTTTCGGTCTGGGCCACAGCTTGGGAGCCTATTAAAACCATGATCGCTTAAAGAATATTGCCTGCCAATATGATATTTTTCATCGCCCTTCGTTTAGCAATTTTTACGTCCATTCCCTCCTTTCAACGATTTGGGAGTGGGGACGTTGGTTCTTACAGGGAGTGGGAGTGGGGACGTTGGTTCTTACAGTGCATAACTCATTCCGTTGGCAATGGACCCATTCTTCCTAAAACCCGGTTTATGCTGGATGTATTTACGCCCAATTGACGGGCGATCTCTGCGCCAGATATCCCCAGTTCTTCCTTACTCCGGTAGGCAATCGCTGCTCGAACTTCGCTCACCAGGGCTCTCCTACTTCCCTTCCTCAACTCTTGCTCACTCACCTTTCGTCTTCCGCATTCCTCCTGAATAATATCCCCTATGCTCTTTCCCTTCCGTCGGAGTTTCATTTGCCGCAACTGCCGTTCATCCGCCTCCTGAAGGA